>NZ_JAXDEO010000022.1:0-106656 GCF_035064975.1 Pseudomonas sp. YuFO20 | reverse complement strand
GCCCCGACAAGCCTTTAAACCCTAACCCGGAGCTTTCTTTGTGGCAATGAGTGTCTCGCGTTCTGTAGTCGGAGTGGATGTCGCCAAGGCCGAAGTGGTGGTCTATCAGGCCGACACGGATCTGCTGTTGCCCGTGTCAAACGATAAACCGTCTCTTACAAAGTGGCTGAAAACGTTACCTGCAAACAGCGCCATCGCGATTGAAGCCACCAATATCTATCACCTGGATACGGTTGAGCTGGCTCATGCAATGGGACATGCCGTCTATGTCATCGACGGTTTCCGTTTGAGTAACTACCGCAAAGGAGTGGGTGGCCGCGCCAAAACAGATGCCAGCGACGCGCGTTTACTGGCGCGTTACTTGAAGAACGAAGAGGAAGAGCTACGTCCTTGGAGCCCGCCGCCGAAGGTCTATACCAAGCTTCAAAGCCTGCTTCGAAGACGAGCGACATTGGTCCAGGCGCGTGTCAGCCTGACTCAAAGCTGGAACGACGAGCCGCTGCTGAAAGCGGCATTCAAACAACAGATAGCTGCCATGGGTCGATTGGATTTACTCATCCAGAAGAAGCTGTTGGAAGTCGTCAAAGAGGCGGGTCTGTTGGATCAAGTCAAACGCTGCCAGGCCGTAGAGGGGGTCGGTTTTCTTACCGCCACCGCACTGACGATGGCATTTCAACGTGGCGACTTCACCAGTGGTGACGCCTATATCGCGTTCCTTGGAATGGATTTGAGAGTCTCTGATTCGGGGCAAATGAACGGACGTCGAAAGCTGACCAAGAAAGGTGACTCAGAAATACGGCGTCTGCTGCATAACGCCGCGATGGCTGCCAGTCGCTCGAAGACCTGGAAGCCGTTTTACGAACGCTATCTGGAGCGAGGATTAAAGACGACTCAAGTGCTGGTCATCCTGGCTCGAAAGCTGGCACGAGTGGCGTTCGCCCTGATGAAGAACCAGAGCGAGTATCAGCCAAATCCAGTCTTGGGGGCTTCCCCCCAAACATAGAATCTCCCACATTGGAATGCAATTCAACTGTGGGAGCGGGCTTGCTCGCGAAGAGGACAGTCCAGCCAATACAAAACTACTGAGCGCTACGCGCCGGCAACAGCTTCAACGTACTCCGAGTATTCGCCGTCACCTCTTCATCATTGAGATGCGCCTGGAAATACATCCCCTCGATATACGCCTCGGCCTGATCGTCAAAGTGCCTGTCGAACAGCACGCCGCTCTGGCCGACCGGGTTGACCGTCAGGCTGTGGGCCGGGTCGGCGAAGTCGATCAGGCGCCGGGTCGATGGGCCGTAGGTCACCGGCCACGGCGCCGGGCCGATCTTGGCCGAGAGATTGTTCGGCACTTCATGGGTGCCGGGAGCCGCGAACGGGCCGACATTGAACAGCCGGTCCAGCGGCTTTTGCTGCCCCAGCGGATGACCATGGGTGAGTGTGTGCGCCTTGCCCCATTGCCATTGCGAGAAATCGCCACCCAGCGTGGCCTTGAGGTGGGCGATGCTGGCCTGCCAGGCAACCTTGACGGTATCGGCGCGGGTTTCCTTGGCGGGGGTATTGCGGTTGTCCCACCAGGGTGAGTCTGCCGTGGCCGCCAGGCGCGGCAGCGCGGCATCGATCACCCGGGTTGAGAGCAGCGTTTCGAAGAAATCATTGCCCAATTCATCGCGCATCGCCGCGTCAGTAAGGTTGAACAGCAACTGGTTGAACAGCGTGGCGCTGGTGGACTCGAGCGGGTAGTCACCCTGCCACTGGGACAGCTGCTCCACCAGCTTGAGCTCTGCAGGATCGCTGATCACCTCGCGCAGCGTCGGCAGCAGGGGCGCCAACAGGCGCGGGCCGTAGGCGGTGGTGGTGCCCAGTTGCAGCGCCTGACTGTTTTCCAGGTCCCACTTGATGGTCTTGTCGCTGAGCTGGCGATTGAGTTGCTGGCCGCGATCGGCGAGGTTGTAGTAACCGGGGATCTCCATCCCCGTCGACGACAGCGGCTGGAAATTGGCCGAGACGATATAGCCCCGGGCCGGGTTCTCTTCCTGCGGGTTGGCGCTGAACGGGTAGAAGCCGTCCTTGTCGGCATCCGAGGTGCTGCCATCGAGGATGAACCACGGCTTCACTCCGGCAGGTCGCTTGGGCAGTTGCGCCGCGGCCCACCAGCCGATGTCGCCCTTGGCGTTGGCCCAGACGATGTTCAGGCCGGGCGCCTGGACCTTCGCAGACGCGCTACGGGCCTTGGCCAGGGTGTCGGCGCGGTTGAGCTGGTAGAAGCCTTCGATGATCGGGTTCTGGCTTTCGAGAAACCCCCACCACATGGCGATCGGCGTCTTGCCGCCGGCCTTGCCCAGCGCATCGTTGACGATCGGACCGTGGGGTGACTGGCGCAGCGTCAGGGTCACAGGTGCCTGGCCCTTGACCGCGATCTGCTGCTCGCTGCTGACCATGTCCACCCACTTGCCGCGGTACCAGACCTGGTTGGGATTGTCCGGATTGACCTTTTCGGCGATCAGGTCGAGGTCATCGTTCTGGAACATGGTGATGCTCCAGCCGAAGTCGCGGTTCATGCCCAGGGACGCGAAAGGCATCAAGGCCTGGTAATGGCCATAGAGCTCGAAGCCCGGCGCCGAGAGCTGCGCTTCGTACCACACCGACGGCGCGGAAAAGCGGATGTGCGGGTCACCGGCCAGCAGCGGCTTGCCATTTTTGGTGTGGTTGCCGGAAACCACCCAGGCATTGCTGCCTTCGAATTGTGGCAGGCCATTGTCGGCCAGGGCCTGTTCGCTCAGGCGGGCGAGGGCGTTGAGGTCGTTCCAGTCGGCGCTGGCCAGAGATGAGGGGGCTTTGTTGTGTTGGTTTGCCAGCACGCCCTTGGGCTGCCAGTCGAGATCGAAGACGCTCAGGTAGTCGGCACCCAATTGATCGCGCACGTAGGTCAGCAGCGGTTCGGTGCGAAACGCCGCGGCAAAGCTGTAGGCCATGTAACCGGCGATGCTGATGGTGTCCTGCGCGGTGAACGGGCGCTTGGCGATGCCCAGCACATCGAACTCTATCGGTTTGGCGTGGCTGTCCTGGTACTGGTTGATGCCGTCCAGGTAGGCCTGCAGGGCAAGAAAGGCGGGCGATTGCTTATCCATGTTCGCCAGGTAGGTTTCGGCGCGTTCGCGAATGCGCAGGCTGCGCATGAGCTTGTCGGTGTCGAGCAGTTTCGGCCCGAGCACTTCGGCCAGTTCGCCACGGGCCAGGCGACGCAGGACCTCCATCTGGAACAGACGATCCTGGGCATGGACGTAGCCGAGGGCGCGGTACAGGTCGGTTTCGTTGTCGGCGCGGATGTGCGGGATGCCGCGCTCGTCATAACGCACGGTGACCGAACCTTGCAGGTGCTGCAGTTCCACCATGCCCTGGCGAGTCGGCTGCTTGCTGTAGACATACCAGCCGCCGCCAGCGGCGAGCGCGACGATCAGCAAACCGAGCGCGGTCAGGCTACGTTTCATGGTGACTCCTTTTATTGTTATCGGTGACAGCATTCCCTGGCGAGACTGTTTAACACGACAGGCCTGTTTTGGCCCATCGCCCGTAGGAGGGATTCTCGTCGGCTGTCTGCGTTACTGCGTAGGGGTGACAGGCCAGGGGCAGTAACACCCCACGGCCAGTGTGTGGGTGGCATTCACTTCGCGGCCCTGGTTCAGCGCTTGCAGGATCGGTTCGATAAAACTGTTGCTGGAGTTGCAGGTCAGGCCTTCGCTGTAGGGCCCGAAGTACGCCAGTTTGCCGGCGCGATCCCATATCGCCACGGCGGGGCTGGCGGGGATCTGTTCGGAGCCGGGCAGGACGCTGATAGGTTTCAAGGTGTTCAAGGTGCCTGGCAACTGGCCGTGGCTGCCTGGTTTTTGCACGGCATAAAACTCCACGCCCTGGGGCTCATAGAGTTCAACCAGTTCGCTGAGGTGTTGCTGGTTGCCGACGTTGCACGGGCAGGCTGGGTCCCAGAAGTGCACGAGTCGGATGGCACCGGGGCCGGCGAGGTTGTCGGGCAGGCGCAACGGATCACCGGAGAACATCGCCGTATGCTCGCTGAATGCCCGCAGGTAGCGCCCCTGAAACCAGTCGTAGGCGGCCCACAGCACTGCGGCGCACACGAGGGCAAGCAGGCTGGCGAGCAGGGCGGCGCGATAGGGCGAGCGCATGGGTTCACTCCTTGAAGGTCGACTAGCTTGCCATGCTTGCTGCGACAGATGAATATCGCAGGTCCATAAAGTCCGTTTCGCGCTCTGGAATGCCCATGTCAGTGACCTTCGACCCCGATCATCTGCGTGCCAGCCTGCGGCCGCTGGCGCAGGGGCTGCCCTTGTCTGCGGAGGCGCAGGCTTATCAACGGTTTTATGGGCTGGATTTTTCGTCGCGCAATGTCCGCAGCGGCCTGGGGTGTTTCAAGGTCGATGGTTATGAGGTGGTCAGCCAGGTCTGGTGGCCAGAGCAGGTGAAGGCGACGCTGTTTGTCTTTCACGGTTTCTACGACCACACCGGTCTCTACCGGCATGTGATCGAGTGGGCGCTGGAGCAGGGCTTCGCCGTGATTGCCTGCGATTTGCCGGGCCATGGGCTGTCCAGTGGCGAGCGGGCGAGCATCAAGGATTTCGCCGAGTATCAGGACACCCTGCAAGGGTTGTTCGCCGAGGCGTTGTCCATCGGCCTGCCGCAACCGTGGCACCTGTGCGGGCAAAGCACGGGGGGCGCGATCGTGGTCGATCATGTGCTCAATGCCGGGGCGAGCAGCCCGGCCCAGGGCCAGGTGATCCTGTTGGCGCCGCTGGTGCGGCCACGGGCGTGGGGCTGGTCGCAAGTGAGTTATTACCTGCTCAGGCCTTTCGTCAAAGCCATTGCCCGGCGCTTCAGCGAGAATTCCGGCGACCCGGCCTTCCTGCCGTTCCTGCAAGCCGACCCGTTGCAGCCGCTACGCCTGCCGACGGCGTGGGTGGGAGCGTTGGCGCGCTGGATCAAGCGCGTCGAAGCGGCACCGCCCAGCGCGCGCCGGCCGCTGATCGTGCAGGGGCAGGCGGACATGACCGTGGATTGGCAGCACAACCTTGAAGTGCTGCGGGGCAAGTTCGATCGGCCGCAGGTATTGCTGCTGCCAGAGGCGCGGCATCATCTGGCGAATGAAACGCTGGTGTTGCGCGGGGAGTATTTCGGGTTTTTGAGCAAGCGGATCAAGGGGCGCCATTCTGTGTGACCATTCGGCCCTCTTCGCGAGCAAGCCCGCTCCCACATTAGACCGCGTCTATCTGAAAAACTCGGTCCACTGTGGGAGCGGGCTTGCTCGCGAACGCAATTGATCAGGCGCAGAAAATTACTGGGTCAGGTTCGAAGTACTTTGCCCCACCGCCAACCCCGCCCGAATCGCCGCCAGCGCCGCCTGGTAATACGCCTTGCCTTCAGCCGACTCGGCAAAGGTGGCGAACTCTTCCAGTTCCTCATCCGACAGATCGCGATAGACGTACAGCAGCGTGTTGTTCAGGTCGCTGCCGATCTGCTCCATCAAGCGCTGACGCTGCCCGTTCAACATGCCTTGGGCCTGTCCTGCACCGAGCAGCCCCGGAATCATCGAACTGAGGCTGTCGGCCGCGACACCGGCAATCGCCAGGCTGACTTCCGCGCCGGCCTCGCGTGCAGGCAGGGCCTGGGCCAGGTGGCCGATGATCAACAGGCGGCTATCGCTGGCCTGCATCTTGGGCAAGCCCTTGGCGTTTTTCGCCAGTTGATCGCGGCGGGTGGCGAGCAATTCGGCGGCGACGATCTTCTTGCCCAGGGGTGATTGAAAGAACGCCAGGGCCGGTTTCGGATCGGCGAGGTTCTTGCGCAATTGCGCTTCGGCACGCTGGTCCACGGCCTTGGGGTCGAAACGTTGATTGCTGTTGGCGACCAACGCCTGGAACACCGCAGGTGGCAGGCTGCTCTGGTAGCGCTGTTGGGCGGCCGAGAGGGCGTCGTTGAAATGCGCGCGTTGTTCTGGCCAGCCGGCGACCTTGTACAGTTGGTCGTGGCCGTCTGCCCAGGCGGGCATCACACAGAGCATCAGCAGGGAGAAAAGCAAACGGCGCATAGGGACTCCTGTCAGCAGGCGACTATTCTCCGTGTGGCATAGAGTCTTGTCGAGAATTCGTATCAACCCGCTGCGTGGCTCTGTCGGATTTCCAGGCGCAGGAATACTATGCGCGCCATGCAAATACCTTCTGATCACCCGCTGCTGTTACGAATCGTCGACGACCTGGCCGCCAGCGGTTGGTCGCAGCAGAATATTTTCCTGTCTCAGGATCTGACCCGAGCGCTGGCGGCCGAGTGCCGTAAACGTGCCGCCGAGGGTGAGCTGGCCCCGGCCGCCGTGGGGCGAGGCCCGTCGTCGGAGATCCGCGAGGGGATTCGCGGTGATCATATCCAGTGGATCGAGTCAGGCCAGGCCGAGGTCTGCGACAGCTATCTGGGCTTGATGGACAGCCTGCGCGAGGCGCTGAACCGCGGCCTGTTCCTGGGGCTGGAGGATTTCGAGAGCCATTTCGCGATGTATCCACCCGGTGCGTTCTACCTCAAGCACGTCGACCGTTTTCGTGACGACGACCGACGCATGGTGTCGGCGGTGGTCTACCTCAATGACGCCTGGCTTCCGGAGCATGGGGGGCAGCTGCGTATGTACCTGAACGATGCTGAGCAATACGATGTGGTACCCGTCGGTGGATGCCTGGTGGTGTTCCTGTCGGGGGAGGTCCCCCATGAAGTCCTGCCTGCGAACCGCGAGCGCCTGTCGTTGACCGGCTGGTTCCGGCGTCGAGGCAACGAGCCGTTCTGATCATGCAGAAAATACTGGTAAGCCGCTGCCTGCTGGGTCACCGCGTACGTTACGACGGCGGGGCCAGCGGGCCGTTCGATCAGCTTCAGGCGTGGCTCGACGAAGGTCGGGTCGTGCCGTTGTGTCCGGAAGTCGCCGGTGGCCTGCCAACGCCCCGTGCGGCGGCGGAGATTCCGGGCGGGCAGGGCGGTGAAGTGCTGGATGGCCAGGCGTCGGTGATCACCACCGAGGGCGAGGACGTCAGCGCGCAGTTTCTGTCGGGGGCTTATCTGGCGCTGGAGTTGGTGCAACGGCATGGCATCCGTATTGCCGTGCTCAAGGCCAACAGCCCCTCGTGCGGCAACCTGCTGACCTATGACGGGACGTTCAGTGGGGTGAAAGTCACTGGCGAAGGTGTGACGGCGGCGCTGCTCAGGCGCCATGGCGTCCAGGTTTTCAGCGAGCTGGAGTTGGCCGAAGCAGCTGAATCCTTGGCAGCACTCGACTAACTACCAACACAGGACCAATGTGGGAGCGGGCTTGCTCGCGAAGGCGTAGTGTCAGCCGACAATCATATCGCCTGACACACCGCTTTCGCGAGCAAGCCCGCTCCCACAGGGTTATTGCGCGAATTCAGGGCTTGGGTGCCGCCCCCGATTCCGCCCCAAACCATTTCTCCTCCAGCGCTTGCAGGCGGCCATCGGCCTTGATCCGCTGCAACGCGCTTTCCAGGCTGGCGTGAAACGCCGGGTTACCCTTCTGGAACGGAATCGCCAGGCTCACGGCCGGGTTGGCTTTGGGCTTTTCTTCCGTCAGCGACTGCACCAGCAGGATCGATTGCGGCTCGTCCTTCTGCGCGATCAATTGCGCATTGGTCTTGATGTAAGGTTCGCTGAAATCGAAACGATCCTTGAGCGCCGAGGTCTCTGCAATGTGATTGATGGCGACGTCGTACTTGCCGCTTTCCACGCCGGTCAGCAGGTCACTGGCGTCAGTGACGACAAAGTCGGCGCGCACATCCAGCTCGCTGGCCAGCATTTGACCCAATTCGACTTCGAAGCCCGTCAGGCTGCCGTCTTTCTTGAAATTGAAGGGCGGTGTATTAGCCTCAAGGGCAATGCGCAATTCACCGCGGTCGTTCACGTCATCAATCAGCTCGGCATGAGCCAACGGGCTCAAAAGGGGTAGCAGGCAGATCAGGCCAGGCAGAAAACGCATGGTCACTCCTTTGAAATCATTATCGCGACGCTCTGGATCAGGCTCGCTTTGCTATGGTTGTCGAGTGCCTTCGACAACGATTGACCATGAAGTTGTGATGGTCACGGAAATTTTACGGAAAAACTGGAGAAGAGAATGAAAACCTTTATGTCACGTGCTGCTTTCGCTGGCCTGTTGATGGGCGTTTCAGTGTTGGCCAGTGCCGCAACGCCAGCGCCCAAGGGCGCTGAAGTGTCCATCGTTTCTCCGGCAGACGGTGCAACGGTCCCGCAGACTGTCGTGGTCAAGTTCGCCGTCAAGGACATTGCGCTGGCGCCAGCGGGTGATGTCACCAAGAACACCGGTCACCACCACCTGCTGATCGATGTCGATGAACTGCCGGCCGCCGGCCAGCCGATCCCCAACGATGCCAACCACCTGCACTTCGGCAAGGCGCAGACCCAGGCTGAAGTAAAGCTGACGCCAGGCAAGCATACCTTGCAGCTGGAGCTGGGCGACAGCGGCCACATGCCGTTCGATCCGCCGATCGTATCGGAGAAGATTACCGTCAATGTGAAATAAAAAAAGGGAGCCCCTGCGAAGGGGCTCCCTTTTTAGCGCTGCACGCTGTGCTTAGAACAGCACACGGCTACGGATGGTGCCGTTGACGTGTTGCAGCTTCTGTTGCGCCAGGTCCGAGTACTCGGCGTCTACGTCGATGACCACGTAGCCGACTTTCTCGTTGGTCTGCAGGAACTGACCGGAGATGTTGATGCCGTTTTCGGCGAAGACCTTGTTGATCTCGCTCATCACACCCGGGATGTTCTCGTGGATGTGCAGCAGGCGGTGCTTGCCAGGGTGAGCCGGCAGGGCCACTTCCGGGAAGTTCACCGACGATACCGAAGTACCGTTGTCGCTGTACTTGACCAGCTTCTCAGCCACTTCCAGACCGATGTTGGCCTGCGCCTCGGCGGTGGAACCACCGATGTGCGGGGTCAGGATCACGTTGTCCAGGCCACGCAGCGGGCTTTCGAACTCTTCGTCGTTGGAGCGTGGCTCCACCGGGAACACGTCGATGGCCGCGCCGATCAGGTGCTTGTCCTTGATCGCGTCCGCCAGGGCGTCCAGTTCGACCACGGTGCCGCGTGCGGCGTTGATCAGGATGCCGCCCTTCTTGATGGCGCGGATTTCCTTCTCGCCGATCATCCACTGGGTCGCAGCGGTTTCCGGTACGTGCAGGGTCACGATGTCGGACATGCCCAGCAGTTCGTGCAGGTTGCCGACCTGGGTGGCGTTACCCAGTGGCAGCTTGGTCACGGTGTCGTAGAAGTACACCTGCATGCCCAGGCCTTCGGCCAGGACCGACAGTTGGGTACCGATCGAGCCGTAGCCGACGATGCCCAGCTTCTTGCCGCGGATCTCGAAGGAGTTGGCCGCGCTCTTGATCCAGCCGCCACGGTGGCAGGAAGCGTTCTTCTCAGGGATACCGCGCAGCAACAGGATCGCTTCGGCCAGCACCAGTTCGGCAACGGAACGGGTGTTGGAGTACGGCGCGTTGAACACGGCGATACCGCGTTCGCGGGCAGCGCTCAGGTCGACCTGGTTGGTGCCGATGCAGAAACACCCTACCGCCACCAGCTTCTTCGCGTGATCGAAGATCTCTTCGGTCAGTTGAGTGCGCGAGCGAATGCCGATGAAGTGAGCATCAGCGATCTTTTCCTTGAGCTGGGCTTCCGGCAGAGAACCTGTGAGGTACTCGATGCTGGTGTAGCCCGCCGCCTTGAGGACGTCGACAGCCGATTGGTGGACGCCTTCGAGAAGAAGGAACTTGATCTTGCTCTTATCGAGAGAAGTCTTGCTCATCTGCGTAAACCTGTATCCCGGAGAAAAATGGCAGGAAATGGTCAACAGACGCTGACCCGGACGACAAGAATGCCGTCGCCGCAGAACAGCCGTTGGGCACTATGCTGCGGGGTCGGTATGCTAGCATATGCACCCCGCTAAACACTCATTCCTGCGACGTGAAGCGTTCTCAGGATGACCATGAATTGTTCGAGAGTTCTGTCGATGACCAATCCTGCCCTGATTGATGAGCTGAAGACCCTGGTTGAGCCTGGCAAGGTGCTGACCGACGCCGACTCCCTGAATGCTTACGGTAAGGATTGGACCAAGCATTTCGCTCCTGCCCCGACCGCCATCGTGTTCCCCAAGACCACGGAGCAGGTCCAGGCCATTGTCCTGTGGGCCAATAAACACAAGGTGGCGCTGGTGCCATCCGGTGGTCGTACCGGCTTGTCTGCCGCTGCCGTCGCAGCCAATGGCGAAGTCGTCGTGTCGTTCGACTACATGAACCAGATCCTCGACGTGAACCTGACCGACCGCACCGCCGTGTGCCAGCCTGGCGTGGTTACCGAGCATCTGCAGAACGTGGCCGAAGAAAAAGGCCTGTACTACCCGGTGGACTTCGCCTCGGCAGGTTCCAGCCAGATTGGCGGCAATATTGGCACCAATGCCGGCGGGATCAAGGTAATTCGCTACGGCATGACCCGTAACTGGGTGGCGGGCATGAAAGTCGTCACCGGCAAGGGCGACGTGCTGGAGTTGAACCGCGACCTGATCAAGAACGCCACCGGCTACGACATGCGCCAGCTGTTCATCGGTGCAGAAGGCACCCTCGGTTTCGTGGTCGAAGCGACCATGCGCCTGGATCGCGCGCCGAAAAACCTGACCGCCATGGTCCTGGGTACTGCCGATTTCGACTCGATCATGCCGGTGCTGCACGCGTTCCAGAGCAAGCTGGACCTGACCGCTTTCGAATTCTTCTCCGACAAGGCCCTGGCCAAGGTCATGGGCCGTGGTGACGTGCCGGCGCCGTTCGAAACCGACTGCCCGTTCTATGCGCTGCTGGAATTCGAAGCAACCACCGAGGAAGTGGCCAACCACGCCCTGGAAACCTTCGAGCACTGCGTCGAGCAGGGCTGGGTGCTGGACGGCGTGATGAGCCAGAGCGAAACCCAGCTGCAGAATCTGTGGAAACTGCGCGAATACATTTCCGAAACCATTTCCCACTGGACGCCGTACAAGAACGACATTTCGGTCACTGTTTCGAAAGTCCCGGCGTTCCTCAAGGAAATCGACGCGATCGTCGGCGAACACTACCCGGACTTCGAAATCGTCTGGTTCGGCCACATCGGCGACGGCAACCTGCACCTGAACATCCTCAAGCCGGATAACCTGAGCAAGGACGAGTTCTTCGCCAAGTGCGCCACCGTCAACAAGTGGGTGTTCGAAACCGTCGAGAAGTACAACGGTTCGATTTCCGCCGAACACGGCGTGGGCATGACCAAGCGCGATTACTTGACCTACAGCCGTTCGCCAGTCGAAATCGAGTACATGAAAGCCGTCAAGGCGGTGTTCGACCCGAACGGCATCATGAACCCGGGCAAGATTTTCGCTGTTTGATTTTCGAATTTAAGTGCAACGAAGCAGGAGTCGGTAATGAGCTATCAGCACCAGTATGTCGACGGAACGCGTATTCACTTCCCGCTGGGGAAAGTGGTGTGCATTGGCCGTAACTACGCCGAACACGCCAAGGAACTGGACAATCCGGTACCGACCGAGCCGCTGCTGTTCATCAAGCCCGGCAGTTGTGTGGTGCCGCTGGAAGGCGGTTTCAGCATTCCGACCGAGCGTGGCTCGGTGCACTACGAAGCGGAAATCGCGGTGCTGATCGGCAAGCCCTTGTCGACCAAACCCAGCGTTGAGGAAGTGCTCGACGCCATCTCCGGCTTCGCCCCGGCCCTGGACCTGACCCTGCGCGACAAGCAGGCCGAGCTGAAATCCAAGGGCCTGCCCTGGGAAATCGCCAAGTCCTTCGACGGTGCGGCGGTGATTGCGCCGTTCGTCTCCGGCGGCACCTTCGCCGACCTGACCGACATCGGCATTCGCTTGACCATCAATGGCGAAGTGCGCCAGGACGGCAACAGCAGCGCGATGCTCAACCCGATCGTGCCGATGATCCAGCACATGGCTGGCTGCTTCTCGCTGCAGGCCGGTGACGTGATCCTCACCGGTACGCCAGTGGGTGTTGGCCCGCTGAATGTCGGTGACGAGATCGTCCTGGAACTGCCGGGCGCCAGCAGCTTCACCAGCAGCGTTCGCTAAGCAACACAAAACCCTTGTAGGAGCTGGCAAGCCAGCTCCTACAGGGGGTGCGGTTGTGCTATTACCCCAAGCCTGAATTTCTGGAACGCATGCCCTGATGGCCACTCAACCGCTCTCGTCGCTCAAACCTGCCCGTCGCTCGCGCTTTGCCCTGCGTTGGTATTTCTGGCTGTTGCTGTTGGTCGCCGCCGCCTATGGCCTGGCGTTTGCCATGCATTGGGATGACCGTGGCGTGCTCTGGCTGCAGGAGCGTTTTGAAAGCCCGGCCGAGCGCCAGGACAGTGTCTGGCTGCCGGACTACCATGCGGTGATCGACGCCAAGCCACTGCCGGGTATGGAAAAGGACGAAGCGTCGGACGTCACCTACGATGCCCAGACCAAAACCCTGTTTTCGGTGATGGGTAAAAATCCGTTCCTGGTCGAGTTGTCGCTGCAAGGCGATGTGCTGCGCAAAATGCCATTGGTAGGCTGGAGCAATCCTGAAGGGGTGACGGCCCTGGGCAACGGGATGCTGGCCATTGTCGATGAACGTGACCACCAGGTGATCCTCGTCAAGGTCGACGCCGACACTCGCGAGCTGAACATCGCTGATTATCCGAAGTACGACCTCGGCCCTTCGAAAGACCAGAACAAGGCCTTCGAGGCTGTCACCTGGGATGCGCGCAATCAGCAATTGCTGTTGGGTGAAGAACGTCCGCCCGCGCTGTTCACCTGGAAAGGCGACGGCAAGACACTCATCGCTGGCAAGCAAAAGCTTGCCAGCGATGAGCTGGACATCCGCAACCTGTCTGCCCTGGCCATCGATCCACGGACCGGCCACACCCTGGTGTTGTCTGCTGACTCGCACCTGTTGCTGGAGCTGGACGAGAAAGGCGAGCAGGTCAGCTTCATGACCTTGCTGGCTGGCTTCAACGGCCTGAAGAAGACCATTCCGCGGGCCGAAGGCGTGACCATGGACGAGGCCGGCACGATTTACATCATGAGTGAGCCAAACCTGTTTTATCGCTTGGAAAAACAGAAGTAATCGCCTTTACCTGTAGGTATTTTTGCCGCTGGTTGTAGGATCAGGCCAATGGCCATTAAGCTTCAGTTCAGCCAGGCGTGATATTTCATCCGCCTGTTCTGAATCCCGAGCCCACCTGAATGCGTCGATTAGCCCGCCCCAAACCCCTGCTTTTGCTCTTGTCGGTGATTGCCCTGAGCGTATTGATCGCGGTCGGCCAGTACCTGCGCCTGTTCGAGCGCGGCTGGTTCAACCTGCACACGCTCTGGCAGCCGACGAACAGCCAGTCCATTGGCCTGGACCAGTATCGGGTGGTGTTGGAGGGGCAGGTCATTGAAGGGCTGGACGACGATGTGTCAGCGTTGACCTTCGATCCGGTGCGCAAAAGCCTGTTCACCGTCACCAACCAAAACTCCGAATTGATCGAGCTGTCCCTCGACGGCAAGATTCTGCGCCGCATCGCGATGGTCGGCTTTGGTGATCCTGAGGCCGTTGAGTTCATCAGCGCCGACACCTACGTGATCACGGACGAGCGCCAGCAACGGTTGATCAAGATTCATCTTGAGCATGACACCACCTTCCTCGACGCCGCGGACGCGGAGCAGATGACCCTCGGTGTGCACATGAGCGGCAACAAGGGTTTCGAGGGGCTGGCTTATGATTCGGTGGGCAAACGGCTGTTCGTGGCCAAGGAGCGTGACCCGATGCTGATCTACGAAGTGCACGGGTTTCCGCATTTCAATCCGGAAAAATCCTACGCGGTGCATGTGGTCAACAATCCCAAGCGCGACGCCGGGATGTTTGTGCGAGATCTGTCGAGCCTGCAATACGACGAGCGCAGCGGGCACTTGCTGGCGTTGTCCGACGAGTCGCGACTGATTCTGGAGCTGGATGTGGACGGTCGGCCGCTGAGCACCATGTCGCTGAACAAGGGGCGTCAGGGTCTGCAAAAGACCGTGCCGCAAGCGGAAGGGATCGCCATGGATGACGACGGTACGATGTACCTGGTGAGTGAGCCGAACTTGTTTTACGTCTTCAAGAAGCCTGCACAACCCTGAAGCTGAAACACGCACCCTGTAGGAGCTGGCTTGCCAGCGAAGAGGCCATAACATTCAACATCTTCGTTGGATGTCACGCCGCCATCGCTGGCAAGCCAGCTCCTACAGGGGTTGTGCGTGTTCTTATTGGGCGCGCAGGGTTTTTACGCCTTCGCTCGTGCCCAGCAACAGCAGATCCGCCGGACGTGCCGCGAACAAGCCGTTGGTGACCACGCCGACGATCGCATTGATCTGCGATTCCAGCTCGACCGGGTTGGTGATCTCCAGGTTGAACACGTCGAGAATGATGTTGCCGTTGTCGGTCAGCACGCCTTCACGGTAGACCGGGTCACCGCCGAGTTTCACCAGCTGGCGGGCCACATGGCTGCGGGCCATCGGGATCACTTCTACAGGCAGCGGGAACGCGCCCAGGACCGGCACCAGCTTGCTGGCGTCGGCGATGCAGATGAAGGTCTTGGCCACGGCCGCGACGATTTTCTCGCGGGTCAGGGCCGCGCCGCCGCCCTTGATCAGGTTCAGGTGCTCGTCGCTCTCGTCGGCGCCGTCGACGTAGAACTCCAGGTCGCTGACCGTATTGAGCTCGTACACCGGAATGCCGTGGCCCTTGAGGCGTGCCGCGGTGGCTTCGGAGCTGGCGACCGCGCCGTCGAATGCACCTTTGTGCTTAGCCAGGGCGTCGATGAAGCAGTTGGCGGTGGAGCCGGTGCCGACCCCGACGATGCTCTTGTCATCGAGTTTCGGGAGGATGAAGTCGACGGCGGCCTGGGCTACGGCCTGTTTGAGTTGATCCTGGGTCATGCGGGCTCCGAAGTGCCGAAGAGGGAACGAAAGGCCGGCATTATAGGCTTCGGGGCCGGGAAGGTCATTGCCCGATTGGCGGGTCGGTCTCCCGGGTCACTGTAGGCGCTTGCTTGCTCGCGATGGTCGTGAACGAAAACGCGTAAAAACAGGTGTCCAGCGGCGTCATTGCGTTTTCGTCGGAACGCCGCCCGGAGCAAGCTCGCTCCTACAACAGGTGGTCGTGCGGCCAAAAGCCGGGTTAGACTCCTTGATCCTGCCCAACCCGCTCAGTGATGCTTTCCGATGCTTGAACAGTACGTCAAAAAGATCCTCACCTCGCGCGTTTATGACGTTGCCGTAGAAACCCCATTGCAGACTGCCCGTCAGCTCTCCGAGCGGCTGGGCAACGAGATTTTGCTCAAGCGTGAAGACTTGCAGCCGGTGTTCTCGTTCAAGATTCGCGGCGCCTACAACAAGCTGACTCAACTGAGCGACGAAGAGCGCGCCCGCGGCGTGGTCACCGCTTCCGCGGGCAACCATGCCCAAGGCCTGGCCCTGGCCGCCAAGGTCCTGGGCGTGAAAGCTACCATCGTCATGCCCAAGACCACACCCGAGATCAAGGTCGAAGGCGTGCGTTCGCGCGGTGGCAAAGTGGTGCTGCACGGCGATTCGTTTCCGGAGGCCCTGGCCTACTCGCTGAAACTGGTCGACGAAAAAGGCTATGTCTACATTCACCCCTACGACGATCCCCACACCATTGCCGGGCAGGGCACGGTGGCCATGGAGATTCTGCGCCAGCACCCCGCGCCCCTGGATGCGATCTTCGTGCCGGTGGGCGGCGGCGGCCTGATCGCCGGTATCGCGGCCTACGTGAAATACCTGCGGCCGGACATCAAGATCATCGGCGTCGAACCGGATGACTCCAACTGCCTGCAAGCCGCCATGGCGGCGGGCGAGCGCGTGGTGTTGCCGACCGTGGGCATCTTCGCCGACGGCGTAGCGGTGGCCCAGATCGGCCAGTACACCTTTGAGATCTGCAAAGACTACGTCGACGAAGTCATCACCGTCAGCACCGACGAAATCTGTGCGGCGATCAAGGACATCTACGACGATACCCGTTCGATCACCGAACCGGCCGGCGCCCTGGGCGTGGCCGGGATCAAGAAGTACGTCGAGTCCCGCGGCGTCAGCGGCCAGACCTTCGTGGCCATCGACTCCGGGGCCAACGTCAACTTCGACCGCCTGCGTCACGTCGCCGAGCGCGCCGAACTGGGCGAGGGCCGCGAAGCCATCATCGCCGTGACCATCCCCGAGAAGCCGGGGAGCTTCAAGGCGTTCTGCGAAGCCATCGGCAAGCGCCAGATCACCGAATTCAACTACCGCTACAACACCGGCAGCGAAGCGCACATCTTCGTCGGCGTGCAGACCCATCCGGACACCGACCCGCGCCGCGCGTTGATCGCCAGCCTGGGCGAGCAGGGCTTCCCGGTCGTCGACCTGACCGACAACGAACTGGCCAAGCTGCACATCCGTCACATGGTTGGCGGTCGTGCCGCGCACGTGGTCGATGAAGTGATCCTGCGCTTCGAATTCCCGGAACGTCCGGGTGCGCTGTTCAACTTCCTCAACAAGCTCGGCGGGCGCTGGAACATCTCGATGTTCCATTATCGTAACCATGGTGCGGCCGATGGCCGTGTGGTCGCGGGCCTGCAAGTACCTCACGATGAACGTCACCTGGTACCTGCGGCACTGGAAGAAATTGGCTACCCGTACTGGGATGAAAGCGACAACCCGGCCTATCAGCTGTTTCTTGGCTGAGCGGCTACGCTGATGGGCAGGTCATAAGGAATAACGACGATGGAAACGCTAACCGCCCTGAAAGCGGCGCACATGGTGGCGACGGTGGTGCTGCTGCTGGGTGCGCTGGGCCTGGGAATGTGGGTCTGGCGCGCGCGGCGTAGCGGCGACGCGACGGCGGGCAGTCGCACCCTGCAACGGCCGCGAGTGTTTGTTTGGTTGTTGATGGGGCTGGCGCTGTTGAGCATGCCGTTTACCGGCTGGGGGATGGTGCACCTGGTGGGTTGGCCGTTGGGGCAGACTTGGTTGCTGGCTTCCAGTGTGCTTTACACCGTGGCGGCGTTGGCGTGGTTCTGGTTGTTGGTGCGCCTGAATAGATTGCGCAAAGCGCCAGGTGGCGTGGGTAAATTTACCTTTGCCTTGGCGTTGTTCAGTTTTGTCTGCTTTGTGGCGATTGCCGGGTTGATGGGGGCCAAGCCTGTGTAGGAGCGAGCTTGCTCGCGATGGTCGTTAACGAAAACGCGGGGTGCCTGACTCTCCGCAGCGACCTTAAGTTTTTCGCGAGCAAGCTCGCTCCTACAGGGTGGAGCTCAATTAATCGCGCAAGCTAATCACCGGCCACCCACGCTTCTCAGCCTCAGCCCGCAAATTCGGATCCGGATCAACCGCCACCGGATTCGCCACCTGCTCCAGCAACGCCAGATCATTCATCGAGTCGCTATAAAAGTAGCTGTCTTCCAGCGAAAACCCGGTCTCTTCCAGCCAACGATTCAGCCTTGTCACCTTGCCTTCACGAAAGCACGGTACATCGGTACTGCGCCCGGTATAACGGCCGTCCTGCATCTCGCATTCGGTGGCGATCAGGGTCTCGACGCCCAGGCGTGTGGCAATGGGGCCGGTCACGAAGCGGTTGGTGGCGGTGATGATCACCAGTTTGTCGCCGGCATCGCGATGTTTGGCCAGCAACTCGATCGCCTTGGGCAGCATGATCGGTTCGATGCAGTCGCGCATGTAGTCGCTGTGCCACAGATCCAGGGTGGCCATTTCGGTACGGCCAAGCACTTCCAGGCAGAAGTTCAGGTAGGCGGCGTTATCCAGCTTGCCGGCCAGGTAGTCCTGGTAAAACTCGTCGTTGCGTGTTTTGTAGGCGACGGCGTCGAGGAAGCCGCGCTCACACAGGTAATCGCCCCAGGCATGGTCGCTGTCGCCGCCCAGAAGCGTGTTGTCCAAGTCGAATAAAGCCAGCCGCATTGCAGTTACTCGCTGAAAAGTCTGTAGAAAGGCGTCCAGAATACGGACTTTTCACAAGAGTGCACATAACGTAGACCGGCGCGTTGCTGCCTTCACAACCTTTGTGGAACAATGCGACGACATGCGTTTGCGAGGTTGTTGCCGTGATCGACCCCGATGGTTTCCGTCCTAATGTCGGGATCATTCTCACGAATGATGCCGGCCAGGTGCTGTGGGCTCGCCGTATCAATCAAGATGCCTGGCAGTTTCCTCAAGGTGGGATCAACCCCCAGGAGACGCCGGAAGACGCCTTGTACCGCGAGCTGAACGAAGAAGTGGGCCTGGAGCGCGAAGATGTTGAAATACTCGCCTGCACCCGGGGCTGGTTGCGCTATCGTTTGCCGCAACGTCTGGTCAGGACGCACAGCCAGCCGCTGTGCATCGGCCAGAAACAGAAATGGTTTCTCCTGCGCCTGATCTCCAACGAGCAGCGGGTGCGGATGGATTTGACCGGTAAACCGGAATTCGATGGCTGGCGCTGGGTCAGCTATTGGTATCCGTTGGGCCAGGTGGTGACATTCAAGCGCGAGGTGTATCGACGCGCCCTCAAAGAGCTTGCCCCGCGCCTTTTAGCGCGCGACTGACGACGGAGTTCGACCCCGAGCCATGCTCAATACGCTGCGCAAGATCGTCCAGGAAGTTAACTCCGCCAAGGATCTCAAGGCGGCGTTGGGGATTATTGTGTTGCGCGTCAAAGAGGCCATGGGCAGCCAGGTCTGCTCGGTCTATCTGCTTGACCCGGAGACCAACCGCTTCGTGCTGATGGCCACCGAGGGCTTGAACAAGCGCTCGATCGGCAAGGTCAGCATGGCGCCCAATGAAGGTCTGGTCGGCCTGGTCGGCACGCGTGAAGAACCCCTGAACCTCGAAAACGCCGCGGATCACCCGCGTTACCGCTACTTCGCCGAAACCGGTGAAGAGCGCTACGCGTCGTTCCTCGGGGCGCCGATCATTCACCACCGCCGCGTCGTTGGCGTGTTGGTCATCCAGCAAAAAGAACGCCGCCAGTTCGATGAAGGTGAAGAAGCCTTCCTCGTGACCATGAGCGCGCAGCTCGCCGGGGTTATCGCCCATGCCGAGGCCACCGGTTCGATCCGTGGCCTGGGCCGGCAGGGCAAGGGTATCCAGGAAGCCAAGTTCGTCGGTGTGCCGGGCTCGCCTGGCGCGGCGGTGGGCACGGCGGTGGTCATGTTGCCACCGGCCGACCTGGACGTGGTGCCCGACAAGACCATTACCGACATCGAAGCTGAACTCGGGCTGTTCAAGACCGCCATCGAAGGCGTTCGGGCCGACATGCGCACCCTTTCGGCCAAGCTCGCCACCCAGTTGCGCCCGGAAGAACGGGCCCTGTTCGACGTCTACCTGATGATGCTCGACGACGCGGCGCTGGGCAACGAAGTGACCACCGTGATCAAGACCGGCCAGTGGGCCCAGGGCGCGTTGCGCCAGGTGGTCACCGATCACGTCAACCGTTTCGAACTGATGGACGACGCCTACCTGCGTGAGCGCGCCTCGGACGTCAAGGACCTCGGCCGTCGCCTGCTCGCCTACTTGCAGGAAGAGCGCCAGCAAACCCTGGTCTACCCCGACAACACCATCCTGGTCAGCGAGGAACTGACGCCGGCCATGCTCGGCGAGGTGCCGGAAAACAAGCTGGTGGGCCTGGTGTCGGTACTCGGTTCGGGCAACTCCCACGTGGCGATTCTTGCCCGGGCCATGGGCATTCCGACGGTGATGGGCCTGGTCGACCTGCCGTATTCCAAGGTCGATGGCATCGGCATGATCGTCGACGGTCATCGCGGCGAGGTCTACACCAACCCCAGCGACGTGCTGCGCAAGCAGTTCGCCGAGATGGTCGAGGAAGAGAAGCAACTGGCCCTGGGCCTCGATGCGCTGCGTGATCTGCCGTGCGTCACGGTCGATGGCCACCGCATGCCGCTGTGGGTCAACACCGGCCTGTTGGCGGATGTGGCGCGGGCACAGAAACGCGGCGCCGAAGGCGTGGGCCTGTATCGCACCGAAGTACCGTTCATGATCAACCAGCGGTTCCCCAGCGAAAAGGAACAGCTGGCGATCTACCGCGAGCAACTCGCCGCCTTCCACCCGCAACCGGTGACCATGCGCAGCCTGGACATCGGCGGCGACAAGTCGCTGTCGTACTTCCCGATCAAGGAAGACAACCCGTTCCTCGGCTGGCGCGGCATTCGTGTCACCCTCGACCACCCGGAAATCTTCCTGGTGCAGACCCGCGCCATGCTCAAGGCCAGCGAAGGCTTGAACAACCTGCGGATCCTGCTGCCGATGATCTCCGGCACTCACGAGCTGGAAGAGGCCTTGCACCTGATTCACCGGGCCTGGGGCGAGGTTCGCGACGAAGGTTGCGACGTGCCCATGCCGCCGGTCGGCGTGATGATCGAGATTCCGGCGGCGGTTTATCAGACCAAGGAACTGGCAAGGCAGGTGGATTTCCTGTCGGTCGGCTCCAACGACCTGACCCAGTACCTGCTGGCCGTGGACCGCAACAACCCACGGGTGGCCGACCTCTACGATTACCTGCACCCGGCGGTGCTCCAGGCCCTGCAGAACGTGGTGCGCGACGCCCATGCCGAAGGCAAGCCGGTGAGCATCTGCGGCGAGATGGCCGGTGACCCGGCTGCGGCGGTGCTGTTGATGGCGATGGGCTTCGACAGCCTGTCGATGAACGCCACCAACCTGCCGAAGGTGAAGTGGATGCTGCGTCAGATCAACCTGAGCAAGGCCAAGGAATTGCTCGCCGAGCTGATGACCATCGACAACCCGCAGGTTATCCACAGCTCGCTGCAATTGGCGCTGAAGAACCTTGGGTTGGCGCGGATGATCAATCCGGCGGCGATCAAGGTTCTCTGAAACGCTGAGGGCCTCATCGCTGGCAAGCCAGCTCCTACAGGGGATTTGCGTCGTTCATAGATCTAATGTGGGAGCGGGCTTGCTCGCGAAGGGGCCGGCACGGACAACGCAACTAAATCCTGATCTCCACCTCTCCCAAATGCCCGCCATACGGCCCGAAACTCCTTTCGACCAAACGCCGCGTCCCATCCGCCTGCACAATCAACGCCGTACTCGCCCGAGTGCCATAACTCTGGCTGGCAATAAACACACTCGACAGCAACGTCTCGGTCGCCAGCCCCACGCCGGTATCCGGCAACTCGGCAAAGGGTGCGGTCTGCGGGTCGTTCAGCAAGGCCAGCAGCGCCTGGGGTTGCGGATCATCCAACACCTCGCTCAACGCCGCCCTGGCCTTGAGCAGTTTCGGCCACGGCGTATCCAGCCCGGCGTTCGACAGGCCGTAGACCCCCGGCGGCAGCATCACCGCTTCCGATTCCCGGGCATTGAAGTGCCACAGCTCGTTGGCGTTGCCGATCAGCAGGTTAAACCCGCCATATTCCGGCGAACGGGCGACAACGTCGTCTAAATAGTCGTCAATTGGCAGGTCTTTGGTGAGGAATCCTGCCACCAGTTCACCGCGAGACCGGCGCCCCGGCGGTCGATGCGGGTCGCGGATGTTGGTCAGCGCAGCAAAACGCCCATTGGCGCCGACACCCAGCCAGGTGCCACCCGCCTCCAGGTCGCGCCCGGCGTGCACCTGCGGAGCTTCGGGCCATTGCGCCAGCGGCAGGCTTGGGCGGGCATAGAATTCGTCGCGGTTGGCCGCCACGATCAGCGGTTGGGCGTGGCCCGGTCGCCAGGCGAAAACAATCAGGCACATAAGGTGATCCCTGTGTGTTTTTTTGCCCACTCTACGCAGTCATGGTGCGGGTATCCATCGCCATCCAGTGGAGCCCGAGGCCATGCATCCGTTACCATGCCGCTCCGGTTTTGGGGTTGGGTGGGGAAACAGCATGGAATTTCTGCTCTATCTGGCGCTTGGCGCCTGTGCCGGAGTGCTGGCCGGGCTATTCGGCGTGGGGGGTGGAATCATCATCGTCCCGGTGCTGGTGTTCAGTTTCAAAGCGCAGGGATTTGATCCGTCGATCCTCACGCACCTGGCCGTGGGCACCTCGCTGGCGACGATCATCTTTACCTCGGTCAACGCCATTCGTGAGCATCACCGCCGCGGGGCGGTGCGCTGGCCAGTTTTTGCGTGGATGACCCTGGGTATCCTGGTCGGTGCGGGTTTTGGCGCACTGACCGCCGAAGCGATCTCCGGGCCCAACCTGCAAAAGATCATCGGCGTGTTCGCCCTGGTCATCGCCGCGCAGCTGGCGTTGGACCTCAGGCCCGAGGCCAGCCGAACGGTGCCGGGGAAAGTCGGTCTGACTGTTGCCGGCAGCGTGATTGGCTGGGCTTCGGCGATTTTCGGCATTGGCGGCGGTTCGCTGACCGTGCCGTTCCTGACCTGGCGCAGCGTGCCGATGCAGCAAGCGGTGGCGACGTCGTCGGCTTGCGGCCTGCCGATCGCGTTGTCCAGTGCATTATTTTTCATGATTCTGGGCTGGCACGATCCATTGCTGCCAGCCCATAGTCTCGGTTTCATTTATTTGCCGGCGTTATTGGGCATTGCCCTGACCAGCATGGTCTTCGCCCGCTTCGGCGCGCGACTGGCGCACAATCTGTCGCCCAGGTTGCTGAAAAGACTGTTTGCCGCTTTGCTGTTCTGCGTTGGTCTGAACTTTCTAGTCTGAAGCATCTGCTCTGACGGGCAGCACAATCCTGGCTTAATCCTGAGGTGGCAGCGTCGCCCGGGAATTGATTTGAACTCATGAGGAGTCGCAATGCTGCCTTACCCGCAGATCGACCCGGTGGCCCTGGCCATCGGTCCGCTGAAAATCCACTGGTACGGGTTGATGTACCTGATCGGCATCGGCGGCGCCTGGCTGCTGGCGTCGCGCCGGTTGAACCGCTTCGACCCGACCTGGACCAAGGAGAAGCTCTCCGACATGGTGTTCTGGATGTCGATGGGGGTGATCGTCGGCGGCAGGCTGGGCTATGTGCTGTTCTACGACCTGAGCGCCTATATCGCCAACCCACTGCTGATCTTTGAAGTGTGGAAGGGCGGCATGTCGTTCCACGGCGGGTTCATCGGCGTGATGCTGGCGGCCTTGTGGTTCGGTAAAAAGAACAACAAGTCGTTTTTCCAGCTGATGGATTTCGTCGCGCCGATGGTGCCGATCGGCCTGGGCGCCGGACGTATCGGCAACTTCATCAACGCCGAGTTATGGGGCAAGGCAACCGACGTGCCGTGGGCGATGGTCTTCCCGACCGATCCGGCGCAACTGGCGCGACACCCCTCGCAGCTGTATCAGTTCGCGCTCGAAGGCGTGGCGCTGTTCCTGATCCTCTGGCTTTACTCGCGCAAGCCGCGGCCGACCATGGCGGTGTCGGGGATGTTCGCGCTGTTCTATGGCATCTTCCGTTTCATCGTCGAATTCGTCCGCGTCCCGGATGCGCAACTGGGCTATCTGGCCTGGAACTGGCTGACCATGGGCCAGGTGTTGTGCGTACCGATGATCGTCGGCGGGCTGTTCCTGATCTGGCTGGCGTATCACCGCGCCCCGGCAACTCCAGCGGCAGCCGTATAAAATTCGAACCCCGCAGCGATGGCTGCGGGTTCAAGGACACAGGTAACTCATGAAGCAATATCTCGAACTGGTCGCCCATGTCATCAAGAACGGCACCAAACAGGCCAACCGCACGGGCGTGAACACCATCAGCTTTCCGGGCGCGATGCTGCGCTACGATCTGAAGGAAGGTTTCCCGGCGATCACCACGCGCAAGATGGCCTTTAAATCGGCCATCGGCGAAATGTGCGGGTTCCTGCGTGGCGTGAACAATGCCGCCGAATTCCGTGCGTTGGGCTGCAAGGTCTGGGACCAGAACGCCAACGAAAACGCCCAGTGGCTGGCCAACCCGTTCCGCCAGGGTGAAGACGACCTCGGTGAGATCTACGGCGTGCAATGGCGCAAATGGCCGGCCTACAAGCAGATCCCGGTGAGCAACCCGGCCGCCATCGAGCAGACCCTGAAGCAAGGCTACCGCCAGATCGCCGAAGGTGAAGAAGATGGCCAAGCCTACGTGGTGCTGTACAAGGCCATCGACCAGGTTCGCCAGTGCGTCGACACCATCATCAAGGACCCGGGCAGCCGGCGCATCCTGTTCCACGGCTGGAACGTCGCCCAGCTCGATGAAATGGCCTTGCCGCCATGCCATCTGCTGTACCAGTTCCACCCGAATGTAGAGACCAGGGAAATTTCCCTGACCCTCTACATCCGTTCCAACGACCTGGGCCTGGGCACGCCGTTCAACCTCACCGAAGGCGCCGCTTTGCTGAGCCTGATCGGGCGCCTGACCGGCTACACGCCGCGCTGGTTCACCTATTTCATCGGTGATGCCCACGTCTACGAAAATCACCTGGACATGCTCAACGAACAGCTCAAGCGCGAGCCGTTCCCGATGCCGAAGCTGGTGATCAGCGACCGTGTGCCGGAGTTTGCCAAGACCGGTGTTTATCAGCCGGAGTGGCTGGAGTTGGTGGAGCCGAGTGATTTTTCGCTCGAGGGCTACCAGCACCACGCACCCATGACCGCGCCGATGGCCGTCTGACTGGCACCGCTTCGCGGTGATCGCTGGCAAGCCAGCTCCTACAGGATCACACCGAACCTGTAGGAGCTGGCTTGCCAGCGATGGCGTCCTCAATGCCCATGACTTCTCCCGACATGGGAATGCTCCACCTCCGTCGCCACAACCCCGCCACTCACCTCCAACCGCTGCAAAATCCCGCACTGATCGACATCCGGCCCTTCACCACAGCGTTGGCGCAGGTTGAGCAACTGTGTCTGCAACGCCATCAACCCATCGATCCGCGCCTTGACGTGGTGGATGTGCTCGTCGATCAACGCATTCACGCTTTCACACTGATCCTGCGGACTGTCGCGAAAGGCCAGCAGGCTGCGGATTTCCTCGAGGGTCATGTCGAGGGTGCGGCAGTTGCGGATGAAGGTCAGGCGTTCGGCGTGGGCCTGGGTATAGACGCGGTAGTTGCCGTCGCTGCGGGCCGGCTCCGGCAGCAGGTTCTCGCGTTCGTAGTAGCGGATGGTTTCTACGGCGCAGTCGGTGAGTTTGGCGAGTTCTCCAATCTTCATGACGGCAATCTCCAAATGGGTGCTTGACCCTATAGTGGCTACAGGGTCTTTACTTGGCAACAGGCACCTTCAAGGACGCGACCTGATGAGCGATTCCCTTCATACCCACAAACCCGAGGCTGAGCACGATCACAGCCACAAACTGCAGCCTGTGCAGAAACATGCCCATGGTGATTCCTGCTGTTCGTCGAAAGCAGCGGCGCCATCGCTGATCAAGTTGAGCGAAACGCCGACCGCTGGCGCGCGGCTGAGCAGTTTCCGCATTGAGGCCATGGATTGTCCGACCGAGCAAACACTGATCCAGAACAAACTCGGCAAGCTGGCGGGTGTGCAGCAGCTGGAATTCAACCTGATCAACCGTGTGTTGGGCGTCACCCATGACCTGCCGAGCACCACGCCGATCATCGACGCCATCAAGTCCCTCGGCATGCAGGCCGAGCCGATAGAGAAGGGCGTTGAAGCACCCGCGCCGGCTCCAGAGAAGAAACCCTGGTGGCCCCTGGCGCTGTCGGGCATTGGCGCACTGGCCGCGGAAGTGATCCATTTCACCAACGCTGCGCCTAACTGGGTGGTAGCGATCATTGCGCTGGTCTCGATCCTCAGCGGCGGCCTCGGTACCTATAAAAAGGGCTGGATCGCCCTTAAAAACCTCAACCTGAACATCAACGCCCTGATGAGCATCGCCGTGACCGGCGCGATCCTCATCGGGCAGTGGCCGGAAGCGGCGATGGTGATGTTCCTGTTCACCGTGGCCGAGTTGATCGAGGCCAAATCCCTGGACCGGGCGCGCAACGCCATCAGCGGCTTGATGCAGATGACGCCGGAGCAGGCCACGGTGCTGCAGGCCGATGGCAGCTGGACCACGCAAGATGTCAAAACCATCCAGCTCGGTGCCCGGGTGCGGGTGCGACCTGGCGAGCGCATCGGCCTGGACGGTGAAGTGGTGTCCGGCAGTTCGACCATCGATCAGGCGCCGATCACCGGTGAAAGCCTGCCGGTGGAGAAAACCGTTGGTGACAAGGTGTTCGCCGGCACCATCAATCAGGCCGGTTCCCTGGAATATGCGGTAACCGCTGAAGCGAACCATTCGACGCTGGCGCGGATCATCCACGCCGTCGAACAGGCTCAAGGCGCGCGGGCACCCACCCAGCGATTCGTTGACCAGTTTTCGAAAATCTATACGCCGGCAGTGTTCATCCTAGCCCTCGCGGTGGCGGTGATTCCTCCACTGTTCATGGGCGAGTTGTGGTTCGACTGGATCTATCGCGCTCTGGTGTTGCTGGTGGTTGCGTGCCCCTGCGCACTGGTGATTTCCACCCCGGTGACCATTGTCAGCGGGCTCGCCGCCGCCGCGCGCAAGGGCATTCTGGTGAAGGGCGGCGTTTATCTGGAAGGCGGCTACAAGCTCGATTACCTGGCGCTGGATAAAACCGGAACCATCACCCATGGCAAGCCGGTGCAGACCGATTATCTGTCGCTTGACCCGACTGCCGACGAATCTGCCCCGGCGCTTGCCGCCGCGCTGGCCGGTCGTTCGGATCACCCGGTGTCGCTGGCCATCGCCAATGCGGCTGTGGATAAACAATTGGCGCCGCTGGTTGTGGATAACTTCGAGGCGCTGGCCGGGCGCGGGGTGCGCGGTGATATCAATGGTCAGACCTATCACCTGGGCAACCATCGGCTGGTGGAAGAGCTGAACCTGTGCTCGCCCGAGCTGGAGGAGAAGCTGTTCGCGCTGGAAAAGCAGGGTAAATCCGTAGTACTGCTGCTAGATCAATCCGGTCCTTTGGCGCTGTTCGCCGTGGCCGACACGGTGAAGGAATCCAGCCGCGAAGCGATCCAGCAGCTGCATGACCTGGGCATCAAGACCCTGATGCTCACGGGCGACAACGTGCACACCGCCCAGGCGATTGCCGCGCAGGTTGGTATCGACGAGGCCAAGGGCGATCTGCTGCCCAGCGACAAGTTGCAGGCGATCGAAGCGCTGTACGCCAAGGGGCATAACGTCGGCATGGTGGGCGACGGCATCAATGACGCGCCGGCCCTGGCTCGCTCCGAGATTGGTTTCGCCATGGCGGCCGCGGGTACCGACACCGCAATCGAAACCGCGGATGTCGCCCTGATGGACGACGATCTGCGCAAAATCCCGGCGTTCATTCGCCTGTCGCGCCAGACCTCGAGCATCCTCAAGCAGAACATCGCCCTGGCATTGGTGATCAAGGCGATCTTTCTTGGGGTAACCTTCGCCGGGCTCGCTACCATGTGGATGGCGGTGTTTGCCGACATGGGCGTGAGCCTGTTGGTGGTGTTCAATGGACTGCGCCTGTTGCGCAAATAGACGATGAGGGACGGTTGTGCTGAGTGCCGAGCTGAAGGCGTTTTACATGGTTGCCCGCCTGGGCAGCATCACCCTGGCAGCGAAAAAGCTCGGCTTGAGCCAACCCACGGTGACCACCCAGATTCGCAACCTGGAAAGCCAGTACTCGGTTGAATTGTTCTACCGAGGCGGCCGCCGTCTCAGCGTCAGCGATGAGGGTGCGCGGCTGTTGCCGATGGTCAAGGCGCTGCTGCAGCAGGAAGCCGACATCGAGTTTTTCCTGCGCAACAGCGGGCAGGTCCAAGGCGCGTTGCGCATTGCCGCCACGGCGCCGTATTACATCCTTGACCTGGTGAAGACCTTCCGCGAGCGCCTGCCGCAGGTGGAAGTGTCGGTGGAGATCGGCAACTCCCAGCAAGTGCTGGAAGCGCTCGAGGACTATCGGGTCGATGTCGCGGCGTCCTCGCAGTTGCTGGAGGATGCGCGGCTGATTCGGCGGGTGCTCGGCAGTGATCCGCTGGTGCTGGCGGTGCATCGCAATCATCCGCTGGCGGTTCACGATCACGTGTCGCTGGGTGCCTTGGCGGGGCATACCTTGTTGATGCGCGAACCGGGTTCGACCACCCGTCGTTTGACCGAAGAATTGCTCGCGAGCGCCGGTGTGTGTTTCGGGCCGCTGCTGGAAATCGGCAGCCGCGAGTCGATCCGCGAGGCGGTGTTGCGCAACATCGGCATCAGCATCATCGCCCGCCAGGAAGTGCCGCACGATCCGCAGTTGCGGGTGCTGACGATCGAGGATGCGCCGCAGATTCCTGAATATCTGTACTGCCTCAAAGATAGAAAAAACGCCCGGTTGCCGGCGGCGTTCCTGGGGTTGGCGCAGGAAATGTCTCCGGCCTGAGCTCTGCGGTGATTGTTCGGTCCTCTTCGCTGGCAAGCCAGCTCCTACAGGGGAATGCGATAAACTGTAGGAGCTGGCTTGCCAGCGAAGGGGTCAGCACAGACACCGAACCAAAATCCTCGAATACCACTATCGGCAGTTTTTGCCTTACTGCCACATGACGGACGCATTACAACCCTAGGATGGCCCCATCTGCCAGATGAGGTCCGTCCATGAACAACTCGATCGCAACCGCCCTGACCAACCCCGGCGCCCCCATGAAGGTGCGCGGTGTACAGAAGCGCTTTGGCGCCTTTACCGCGCTGGACAATGTTTCCCTCGACGTGGCGGCCGGTGAGCTGGTGTGCCTGTTGGGGCCTTCGGGCTGTGGCAAAACCACCTTGCTGCGCTGCATCGCCGGTCTGGAGAAGCAGGACAGCGGCGAGCTGTACCTGGGCGATCGCGACGTTTCCCACCTGGCGCCCCAGGCGCGAGACTACGGCATTCTGTTTCAGTCCTACGCGCTGTTCCCCAATCTCACCGTCGAAGCCAATATTGCCTACGGCCTGGCCGGCAGTGGTCGCGACCAGGTGCGCCAGCGTGTCGGCCAGATGCTGGAACTGGTGGGCCTTGGCGGCAGCGAGAAAAAGTACCCCGGCCAATTGTCCGGCGGCCAGCAGCAGCGCGTGGCGCTGGCTCGCGCCCTGGCCCCGGCACCTTCGCTGTTGCTGCTGGACGAACCGATGTCGGCCCTCGATGCCCGCGTCCGTGAGCACCTGTGCACCGAGCTGCGCCAGCTGCAACGCAGCCTCGGCATCACCACCCTGATGGTCACCCACAATCAGGACGAGGCCATGCTGATGGCCGACCGCATTGCCGTGATGAACAACGGCAAGGTCGAGCAGTACGCCACGCCGCAGGAAATCTACAACCGCCCGGCCACGCCGTTCGTGGCGGAGTTCGTCGGCCAGGGCAACTGGCTGCCGTTCCAGCGCAGCAGCGACAGCCACGCCCAGGTCGGCGGGATGAACATGCGCCTGGCCGATGGCGGCGCCAAGACCGCGTCGGGCCGTCTGTTCTGCCGTCCGGAAGCGATCAACGTCAACCCGCTGGTGCACGAGGAAAACCTGTTCCCGGCCAAGGTTCGGGAAATCACCTTCCTCGGTAACCGTTGCCGCATGAGTTTCGAACTCGATCAATTGCCGGGTCATGCGCTGTTGGCGGAGCTGGCACCGGAAGCCATGCCGCGCCTGGGCGCCCAGCAGATCATGGTCGCCTTGCCGCCACGCAGCCTGCAGGTGTTTGCCTGATGAGCGCGAATATCGCGCTGCCACTGCCGCAAAATCAGGTGCGGCAGACTTCCCGTGCCGAGATCGGTGACCGGCTGTTCGTGGTCGGCGGCAAAGTCCTTCTGCTGGCGTTGTTGGGCGTCGCCGTATTGATGCCGTTGCTGGCGATCTTCTGGCGTGGCTTCAGCGCCGAGGCCGGGCAGGGGGGTGGTTGGGTCGCTGCCAAAGAGCTGGTGACCAGCGAGAACTTCCACTGGTTGCTCGGCAACAGCCTGAAGGTGTCCCTCAGCGTGGCGGCCATTGTCGTACCGCTGGCCTACCTGTTTGCCTACGCACTGCAACGCACCCTGATTCCCGGCAAAGGCATCTGGCGTGGCATTTCGCTGCTGCCGTTGATGGCGCCGTCGATGCTGCCCGGCATTGCGCTGGTTTACCTGTTCGGCAACCAGGGCATGCTGCGTAGCCTGCTCTCGGACAACATCTACGGTTTCTGGGGCATTGTGCTCGGTGAAGTCATCTACACCTTTCCGCATGCCTTGATGATCCTGCTGTCGGCCCTGTCCCTGGCGGATGCGCGCCTGTTCGATGCCGCTTCCAGCATGGGTGCCAGCCCGGCAAAAGCCTTCCGCAGCATCACCTGGCCAGCGACCCGCCAGGCGGTATTCGCCGCGTTCTGCCTGGTGTTCACCCTGACCATCACTGACTTCGGCGTACCCGTGGTGGTCGGTGGCGACTATCAGGTGCTGGCGCTGGAAGCCTACAAGGCGGTGGTCGGCCAGCAACAGTTCGGTCGCGGCGCATTGATCGGCATGGTGCTGTTGCTGCCGGCGCTGTTCAGCTTCGGGGTCGATGCCTGGTTGCGTCGCCGTCATGGCGATTCCATGAGCGGTCGTGCCCAGGTGTTCAAGCCTGCGCCCTCGAAACTGCGCGACGGCTGCTACCTGGTCGTGGTCCTGCTGATCTGCAGCGCCTTGCTGCTGGTGTTCGGCATGGCGGTGTTCTCGTCCCTGGTGAAGTTCTGGCCGTACAACCTGTCGCTGTCGCTCAACCACTACCAGTTCAACGAAACCGCCGGCGGTGGCTGGCTGGCCTATGGCAACAGCGTGAAGATGGCGTTGTGCACGGCGCTGATCGGCAGTGTGCTGATTTTCACCGGTGCCTACCTGATGGAAAAAACCAGGGGCCAGCGCGGGCTTAACCTGACCCTGCGAATGCTCAGTTTCGTACCGATGGCGGTGCCGGGGCTGGTGCTGGGGCTGGGTTACGTCTTCTTCTTCAACCTCACCGGCAACCCGCTGCATGTGCTCTACGGGACCATGACGCTGTTAGTGGTCTGCACCATTGCTCACTATTTGACCACTGCGCAAATGACCGCCACCACCGCGCTGCGCCAACTCGATGCCGAGTTCGAAGCCGCCGCACTGTCGCTCAAGGCGCCGCTGTATCGGCACTACCTGCGGGTCACCGTGCCGATCTGTCTGCCCGCGCTGCTGGACATCGTGCGCTACCTGTTCGTCTCGGCGATGACCACCGTCTCGGCGGCGATCTTCCTCTACAGCCCCGACACCATCCTCGCGGCGGTCGCGGTGCTGAACATGGACGACGCCGGCAACGTCGGCGGTGCGGCGGCGATGTCGACCCTGATTCTGTTCACCTCGGCGGGCGTGTCCCTGCTGCTGGCCTGGGCTTCGCGCGGTTTGCTGCGCCGCTCGCTAGCCTGGCGGCAGACCGCGCCCGGTCACTGATTCATACCCTCAACTCACATACAGGAAAAGATCATGTTCAAGCCTATGGCCCTGGCCGCTGCTGTCCTCACCGCTTTCAGCCTAAACGCCTTTGCGGCGAAAACCGAGTTGACGGTGTACACCGCCCTCGAAGCCGAGCAACTGAAGACCTACAAAGAAGCTTTCGAGAAGGCCAACCCGGACGTCGAAATCAAGTGGGTGCGCGATTCCACCGGCATCATCACCGCCAAACTGCTGGCCGAAAAAGCCCGTCCGCAGGCCGACGCCGTGTGGGGCCTGGCCGCTTCCAGCCTGGCGATCCTCGACCAGCAAGGCATGCTGCAAAGCTATGCCCCGAAAGACCTGGGCAAGATCGGCGCGAACTACCGCGACGCCGCCAACCCGCCAGCCTGGGTCGGCATGGACGTCTGGGCCGCGACCATTTGCTTCAACACCGTCGAAGCCGAGAAACAGGGCCTGACCAAGCCCGTGAGCTGGCAGGACCTGACCAAGCCTGAATACAAAGGCAAGATCGTCATGCCTAACCCGGCATCGTCCGGCACCGGTTTCCTCGACGTCAGCGCCTGGCTGCAGACTTTCGGCGAGAAGCAGGGCTGGGCGTACATGGACGGCCTGCATCAGAACATCGGCCAGTACGTTCACTCTGGTTCCAAGCCTTGCAAACTGGCGGCGGCAGGGGAATTCCCGATCGGCATTTCCTTTGAATACCCGGCTGTTCAGCTGAAACGCCAAGGCGCACCGCTGGACATCATCCTGCCGAAGGAAGGCCTGGGCTGGGAGATCGAAGCGACGGCCGTGATCAAGGGCACTCCACATGAAGAAGCGGCGAAGAAACTGGCTGATTTCTCCGCCAGCGCCGAAGCGATGGATCTGTACAAGGAGAACTTCGCGGTTCTTGCGCAGCCAGGCATTGCCAAGCCGCAGACCGAACTGCCAGCGGACTACGAGCAGCGTTTGATCAAGAACGACTTCGCCTGGGCTTCGAAAAACCGTGACGAGATCCTGAGCGAATGGCGCAAGCGTTATGACGGCAAGTCCGAGAAAGTGGCTGCCAAGTAAGATCTTCATCGGCTGACAGGACCTCTTCGCTGGCAAGCCAGCTCCTACAGGCGAACGCATACCCCTTGTAGGAGCTGGCTTGCCAGCGAAGGCGGTCTCTCATTCAGAGCACCTCTAGATGACACAACACAACGACATGCTGATCATCGGCGCCGGCATCCTGGGCCTGTCCCATGCCTATGCCGCCGCCAAGCGCGGTCTCAAGGTCAGGGTTTTCGAACGCAGCGCAACACCTCTAGGCGCATCGGTGCGCAACTTCGGCCAGGCATTGGTCACCGGCCAACCCCCGGGCCCGATGCTGGAGCTGGCCCGGGCCAGTCGCGACATCTGGGGCGACTGGGCGCAGCTCGCCGGCCTGCAACTCAAGCGCAACGGCTCATACCTGTTCGCCCGCACCGAAGCCGAAGAACAGTTGCTGGAAGCCTTTTGCGCCGGTCGCGCCGTGGAACACGGCTACCGCGTCGAGCTGCTGCGTGACGCCCAACTGGGTGATCTGTACAACGGCCAGTTCCGCCATCACCGCGCGGCGTTGCACGGCATGGACGACCAGCAACTGTATTCGCGTGAAGCGATTCCGGCGCTGATCGACTTTTTGCGTCGCGACCTGGGCGTCGAGTTTCACTTCTCCACCCTGGTGCGCGACATCGAACCGGGCCGCCTGCACAGCACCGCCGGCAGTTTCAGTGGCGAGCAGATTATCCTCTGTTCCGGTCACGACTATCAGACGTTGCTGGCCGAGCAGATCGCCCAGCTCGACCCGCAAATCTGCCGCCTGCAGATGCTCCGCGCCCGGCCGCAGATCAACCTTAACCTGCAACACGCAGTGCTCACCGGTTTGAGCTGCGTGCATTACGGTGCCTTCGCCGACTTGCCCGAAGCCGCAGCGGTGCAGGCCGAGATTCTCCGGCACGCGCCGCACTTGCATGAAAATGGCATTCACCTGCTGATCAGCCCGACGCCCTATGGCGAGTTGATCATTGGCGACTCCCACCATTACGGCAGTGATCCGTCGCCCTTCAATGCCGAGCAGGTCGACGACTGGATGATCGAGTTGGCCGAGCAGACGCTGGGCTGCAAAGTGCAAGTGGTCGAACGCTGGCAGGGTGTCTATGGTTCACAGGGGCCGGGACCGTTTTCGTTCCTGCGTCCGGCAAAAGGCCTGGCTGTGGCATTGATGCACACCGGCGTTGGCATGAGCGTCGGGCCGGCCATGGCCGAACGTAACGTCGCCACCCTGTTGGGAGAAATCTGATGCAACGCAACGAGCAAGTGATCGCCGACGTGTTCGCTTTGTACGAGCGCTTCGGTGACAGCGATTACATCGGCGAGCCGGTGTCGCAGATCGAGCACATGTCCCAGGCCGCGCAACTGGCGATGGCCGAAGGCTTCGATGACGAAGTGGTGTTGGCGGCGTTTTTTCACGACATCGGGCATATCTGTACCGACAGTGGCGAGAACATGGGCGGCTTCGGCATAGTGAGTCATGAGCGGTTGGGCGCTGATTATTTGCGCCGTGCAGGTTTCAGCGAGCGGATGGCGCGGTTGGTGGAGTACCACGTGCAGGCCAAGCGTTATCTGACGCTCAGAGAGCCGGGGTACTACGAGCGGCTGAGCGAAGCCAGCCGTCGGACCTTGGAATATCAGGGCGGCGTGATGTCCGAGGCCGAGGCCGATGCATTCGAGCAGGACCCGTTGTGCGCGGTCAGTTTGCGCATGCGTCAGTGGGATGAGCTGGCCAAGGAGATGCATGTGCCGGTGATTGATCTGGCGGTGTTGAAGGGCAAAGCATCGCGCCTGCTGGCGGCGTAAAGCCTGTGATACCGAGTTGCTGCATTCGCGAGCAAGCCCGCTCCCACATTGGATCTGTGATCGCCGCAAATTCAATGTGGGAGCGGGCTTGCTCGCGAAGAGGCCGGTCAGGCCACTAGAGCTGCTGCGCAAGTACCTCAACCTGCTCCTGCCGTTCCGCCTGATTCAACTTCGGATGCGCATTAAGCGAAGACCACTGCGGATGCGCCCGCGCCCTGTTCAGGGCCTCGGGCAATTTACCTTCCCGCCAACTCTTGTCCTGCGGCGTGGCCACCTGAATGCTGTCCATCGCCGCATGCCCACGGGCGTTCAGCCCTTGCAGCAGTTGCCGCTGACGCAACGCCAGCAGCCGCAACACGCTGTCATCCACCGTCAGTTCGCGCTGGCCCTTGATCTTGCCCAGCAAGCGGCTGCCATAACTGCGCGCGGTTTGCAGGGCGCCACCGGCGATCGCCCCGGCCAGCGCGGCAGCACCGAGCGTCAGGCCGCCGACCAGCAAGTCGACGCCGGCCCCCGCGGCGGCACCGGCAGCGATACCACCGCCCACCCGCACGCCCAGTTGCTTGAGGGTTTCGGGGTTGAACAAGTCATCGCCCCAACGCCCGTCGAGCAGCGGCAGATCACTCGCCGCGGCGTCCTGCGGGCGAAACGCGTAGAGCTTGAGCAGCGCTTCGACACAACGCTGCTCGCGTTGGCGTACGGCTTTGCGCAGCTCATCGATCGCCTGCTGTTCCTGCTGCACATCGCTGACCACGCTGCGCCGGCAAGCGGCGCAATCGATCAGCAATTCGGCAATCAGGCGCACGGCGCTGCGCTCACGGGCCAGGCGTTGTGCCTGCTGGTCGGCGATCAGGCGTTCCAGTTGTGGCCGTGCGGTTTCCAGCAGCAGCGCCAGGCTTTCATAGAGCCGGCGCTCGCCGTCCTCCGGCGGTGCGACGCTGTCGAAGCGCACCAGCGCATGCAAACCAAGGCGCGCCAGGGCTTCACGCCACGCCGGCTCGCGGTGGTTGGCGCTGCTGACAAAATTCAGCACCGGCAGCAGGGGTTTGCCGCAGCTGGCCAGCACTTCCAGCTCATCGCGATACTTGGCCAGGACCGGTTCCCGGGCGTCGATCACATAGAGTCCGGCGTCCGACGCCAGCAACTGGCGCAGCACCTTGGCCTCCTGTTCGAAGCGCTGCCGGGCTTCGCTGCCCTCAAGAAAACGCGCCAGCCGCGCCGGGCCATCCAGTCGCTCGCCGGGACGCTCCAGGCGTTCGAGGTAGTCGAGCAGGGCGATGGCGTCTTCCAGGCCGGGCGTGTCGTAAAGATCCAGCAACGGCTCGCCGTCCACCGACAAGCGCGCACCTTCGACATGCCGCGTGGTGCTGGGGCGGTGGGACACTTCGCCGAAACCGACATCGCGGGTCAGGGTGCGCAACAACGAGGTTTTGCCGACGTTGGTGTGGCCGACCACGGCGAGTTTCAGGGGCTGCTTGCTGGTGTCAGTCATGACCCGTCTCCAGCCAGTTCATCGGAGCGCAATCGGCGAACGGCAATTCCAGCTGTTGCAGCGCCACATGCCAGTCGCCCAGGCGTTCGGCATCCAGCGCTTCCCCGGGCGGCGCCTGCAACAACCACACGCGGGTGGCGCTGGCGCTGCGGGCCAGTTCGGCGATCAGCGCCAGGCTGCCGCGATCCGGCGAGCGCCGTGGATCGCACGCGATCGCCAGGCGCGCAGGAGGAAAACGGCTCAGTTGCTCGAGGAGTTTGTTGCGCGATTCGCGGCTGTCGAGGATCCCGGCGTTGCTGACGTTCTTCGCCAGTTGGGGCGGCCACGGACGGTCGTCGTCCAGCTCGATGGCGACCAAGAGTGCGCCATCGCTGTGCTGTTCGCTGACGCCGCTTTGCACTCGATGAAGTTGTGCTGGCGCGGCATCGCTGACACCCAGGCGTTCGCTGGTGGGCATCAGCCGTTCGCGCAGTTGGGCATAACCTGGCAGGTTCAGGTCAAGCTGCAGGCTTGTGCGGCCGGACTTCCAGCGCCACAGACAAAACAGCGCCAGCACCAGGCGCGGCACTACGCCGTAGACCAGTAACACACCCACCAACCACGCCGCCCAGGCTTGGCGGGCACTTTCGATGTTCAGTGCGGCGTCGCCACTGGCGCGGATCATTTCCTCGGTGGGCACGCTGAAGCCGAGCAAGGCCGGTAGCGCGCCGAGGGCCTGGGTCACGGCAATGAAGGTGTCGGCACTGAGGATCGTGGTTTCCCAGACGAAGCCGTAGCGTCGGGTGGCCATCAACGTCAACAGAATCACCAGGGCACTGAGCATCGCCAATAACCACAGGCCATTGACCAGTACGCCGATGGCCCAGCGATTGAGTTTCCGGCGTTGCAGCAACAGCAGCAGGGCTGGCGCCAGTTGCGCGGCCTTGGCGTCCCGGGCGAGTTTTTCGCTGAGCCACAACCACAGGCGCCCGAGGCTGGCGCCGTGTTCGCCGGCGAACACCAGGCCGAGGGCCCAGCTCAGCAGCAGGATCAAGTTGAGCCCGAGCAGGCTGCCCAGCGCCCAGAACACATTCACCGGGTGCAGGCCGTCGCCCATGGCGGCAAAGGCCAGGCCGGCGCCGCTGACCACGGCCAGCACCGCCATAACGATCAGCGCCAGTCGCGCGCCTTGTTGCCAGTGTTTGAGGGCATCAGCCAGGCCATCGCGCTCGGCCAGCCACAGGGCCCGGCGTTGAATGCGCGTCGGCAGATCGCCGCCGGCGCTGCGGGCCAATCGGTTGGCTTCCAGATCTTCCAGGGGCCCGGCGTGTTCTTCGCGCAGGCGGATGGTTTCTGTCAGCCAGAGAGTATTCAGTTCAGTCACGCAGCATCCCGTCGCTTAATTGAACTGTGAGCATAACCGCTGTGGCGCTTATCGGGGGAAGCGCGGCTCTGGTATCCTCGCCGGCATGACTAAATCACTCCCCCTCAGCCTGATCGCAGCCCTCGGTGAAAACCGCGTGATCGGCGTCGACAACAGCATGCCCTGGCACCTGCCTGGGGACTTCAAATACTTCAAGGCCACCACCCTGGGCAAGCCGATCATCATGGGCCGCAAGACCTGGGATTCCCTCGGTCGCCCGTTGCCGGGACGCTTGAACATCGTGGTCAGCCGTCAGGCGGATCTGGTGCTCGAAGGCGCGGAGGTTTATCCGTCGCTGGAGGCGGCCGTGGTTCGCGCTGAAGAGTGGGCGAAGGAGCAGGGCGTCGATGAGCTGATGCTGATTGGCGGGGCGCAGTTGTATGCGCAGGGGTTGGCGCAGGCCGATCGGTTGTACCTGACCCGAGTGGCGCTGAGCCCGGAAGGGGATGCGTGGTTTCCGGAGTTTGATCCGGGGCAGTGGAAGCTGGTGTCCAACACCGAAAATCCGGCTGTGGATGACAAGCCAGCGTACAACTTCGAAGTCTGGGAAAAAGCCTGAAAGCTTCGCGAGCAAGCCCGCTCCCACATTGGATCTGTGAACGACACACATCCCCTGTGGGAGCGGGCTTGCTCGCGAAGAGGCCCGCTCAGGCAATGAAAGACTTAAGCGTGCGCCAACGCCGAATGCTCATCCGCATCCAGCAGCTCTTTATCTGTCTGCTGCATCACCTGGCTGGTAATCGCCCCGGCCGTCATCGAACCACTGACGTTCAACGCCGTACGCCCCATATCAATCAACGGCTCGACCGAAATCAGCAACGCCACCAGTGACACCGGCAAACCCATCGCCGGCAACACGATCAACGCGGCAAAGGTCGCGCCCCCGCCGACGCCAGCCACACCCGCCGAACTCAGCGTGACAATCGCCACCAGCGTCGCGATCCACAACGGGTCCAATGGGTTGATGCCCACCGTCGGCGCCACCATCACCGCCAACATCGCCGGATACAGGCCGGCGCAACCGTTCTGGCCAATGGTCGCTCCGAACGAAGCGGCGAAACTGGCAATGGATTGCGGGATGCCCAGCCGGCTGGTCTGCGCTTCGATGCTCAGCGGGATGGTCGCGGCGCTCGAACGGCTGGTAAACGCAAAGGTCAGCACCGGCCAGATCTTGCGGAAGAACCGCAGCGGGTTGATCCCCGCCGCCGACACCAGCACGCCATGCACCACAAACATCAGGCCCAGGCCGATGTAGGACACCACGACGAAACTGCCGAGCTTGATGATGTCCTGCAGGTTGGAGCCAGCGACCACCTTGGTCATCAGCGCCAGCACGCCGTACGGGGTCAGCTTCATCACCAGGCGAACCAGGCGCATCACCCAGGCTTGCAGGGTGTCGATGGCGTTGATCACTTTCTGACCTTTTTCCACGTCATCCTTGAGCAGCTGCAAAGCCGCGACCCCGAGGAACGCCGCAAAGATCACCACGCTGATGATCGACGTCGGCTTGGCCCGCGCCAGGTCGGCGAACGGGTTTTGCGGAATGAACGACAGCAGCAACTGCGGCACATTGAGGTCCGCGACCTTGCCGGCGTAGTCGGTCTGGATGGTTTGCAGGCGCGCCATTTCCTGGGTGCCGGCCACCAGGCCCTCGGCGGTCAGGCCGAACAGGTTGGTCAGGCCGATGCCGATCAAGGCCGCGATGGCGGTGGTGAACAGCAGCGTGCCAATGGTCAGGACGCTGATCTTGCCTAGCGACGAGGCGTTGTGCAGGCGAGCCACAGCGCTGAGGATCGAGGCGAATACCAGCGGGATCACGATCATTTGCAGTAGCTGCACATAACCGTTGCCCACCAGGTCGATCCAGCCGATCGAGGCTTTCAACACCGGGTTACCGGCACCGTAGACAGTGTGCAACGCCACACCGAACGCCACGCCCAGCACCAGGGCGAGCAGGACTTTTTTCGCCAGGCTCCAGGTAGTGTGGCGGGTTTGTGCCAGGCCCAGGAGCAGGGCGAGGAACACCAGCAGATTGAGAATCAGCGGCAGATTCATGAGGACTCCGAAAGTGACTTGTGCCAGCTACCTTCCGGGGCAGCTGCGAACCGGCAAGCCTAACAGCTTGATTTACAATGAATTAATATCAAAAACGTCTGGTGACTGTCGTTTTTGGAATAAGCCGGTGTCGCTCCCGGGGATGCAGCTGACGCGATACGCACGTTGGCGGTCGCTGACAGACGAGGACTGTCACAGTTATTTGTTAGCGTCGATCTCTTTCACTCAGGGAGAAACGCAGATGAAGTTCGCACCGAAATTTCTGGTTGCCGCACTTTGCCTGGGCCTTGCCGGCCAGGTACTCGCCACGGATCTGAAGCACTGGCCAGCCGATCAGGCCAAGGCGCTGGACGCGATGATCGCGGCCAATGCCAACAAGGGTAACTACGCGGTGTTCGACATGGACAACACCAGTTACCGCTACGACCTTGAAGAGTCTTTGTTGCCGTTCATGGAAAACAAGGGCCTGATCACCCGCGACAAGCTCGACCCCTCCCTGAAACTGATGCCGTTCAAGGACACCGCCGACCACAAGGAGAGCCTGTTCAGCTATTACTACCGCCTCTGCGAAGTCGACGACATGGTGTGTTATCCATGGGTCGCGCAAGTGTTCTCCGGCTTTACGCTGCAAGAACTCAAGGGCTATGTCGACGAGATGATGGCGTCCGGCAAACCGGTGCCGGCCACTTATTACGAAGGTGATGTGGTCAAGAAACTCGACGTCAATCCGCCGAAAATCTTCACCGGCCAGCAAGAGCTCTACAACAAACTGATGGAGAACGGCATCGAGGTCTATGTCATGACCGCCGCCTCCGAAGAGCTGGTGCGCATGGTCGCGGCCGATCCGAAGTATGGCTACAACGTCAAACCGCAGAACGTGATCGGCGTGTCGCTGCTGCTCAAGGACACCAAGACCGGTGAGCTGACCACCGCGCGCAAGCAGATCACCGCCGGTAAATATGACGAGAAGGCCAACCTGGGCCTGGAACTGACCCCGTACCTGTGGACCCCGGCGACCTGGATGGCGGGTAAACAAGCGGCAATCCTGACCTACATCGACGAATGGAAAAAACCGGTCTTGGTCGGCGGCGATACCCCCACCAGCGATGGCTACATGCTGTTCCACAGCGTCGACGTGGCCAAGGGCGGCATCCACCTGTGGGTTAACCGCAAGGACAAGTACATGACCCAGATCCAGGGCATGATGGCCAAGAACGCCGCGGCCCAGGCCAAGGAAGGCTTGCCGGTGACCGCAGACAAGAATTGGGTGATCGTTACACCGCAAGAGATCCAGTAAGGGTTTTGATTCACTGTAGGAGCGAGCTTGCTCGCGATGGTCGTTAACGATAACGCGTACTTCCTGGTTTTACGCGGTGTCCTTGCGTTCATCGCGAGCAAGCTCGCTCCTACAGTTGATCCCTATTGGTCACACATGGCATGTCCGCTGAAGACCCATTGTGGGAGCGAGCCTGCTCGCGATGAGGCCAGCCGGTGCAATGAAAGCCTCTGCTTGCTCAACTTCTTCCTACAGTCGCAACCTGCACGTTCTTGCGTAAAGGACTACGACTACTTCAGAATCCGCCGACTTGTGCGCCTGTTTGGCGGGTTCTATCTTCTCCGTGTCGCTGCCCATCAGCGATCGGGTTTGGTAGCCCGGATTTTCCAGGCGCATGACTACACCTTTGGCAGGTTTTTTCGTCTCTGCTTCTATGGTGGTCATGCGTGGGGCGCTTTCGAGCGCGCCGGCTCCCTGGACCGGTCTACCAACCTGCGTATGGCTGCCACCTTTCGTTTGGTAGCGAAGGTGATGGCTCCTTACCTCCAGGAGAATCATCAATGCTGAAAATTACCCCTGATCCACCGGACACCGACAACCTGTCCACCCAAATCAACGCCACCCCACGAAAACCCAGCCGAACCTTCATCATCGCCCCCGGACTCGACACCGAAACCCTCCTGGCCCACGCCTGCGAATCCCTCGCCTCGGCCAATGTCATGGCCAGCGATTTCGCCGCACTGCTGGAAGGCTCTCAACGCAGCACGATGCTGGGTATTGCCCAGGTCATCATGCTGGGCGAGCTGGCGGTGAACCAGGCGCTGGATAACCTCGACCCGCAGGATTAACGCAGGCAAAAAAATGCCCCGCACTGGGCGGGGCATTTTTTGTTCGACGCTTAAGCCTTACAGCCCGTCAAGCATCGCCTTGTTACGCACAGCACCCTTGTCGGCACTGGTCGCGAGCAGGGCGTAAGCCTTCAGTGCAGTAGTCACTTTACGTGGACGCACTTCAACCGGTTTCCAGCCTTTCTTGTCCTGCTCGACCCGGCGTGCGGCCAGTTCTTCGTCGCTGACCAACAGGTTGATCGAGCGGTTCGGGATGTCGATCAGTACCTTGTCGCCGTCCTGCACCAGGCCAATCGCGCCACCGGCAGCCGCTTCAGGCGAAGCGTGGCCGATGGACAGGCCCGAGGTGCCGCCGGAGAAACGGCCGTCGGTGAGCAGGGCGCAGGCTTTGCCCAGGCCTTTGGATTTCAGGTAGGAAGTCGGGTAGAGCATTTCCTGCATGCCCGGGCCGCCTTTCGGGCCTTCATAGCGGATGATGACGATGTCGCCTTCCTTCACTTCGTCGGCGAGGATGCCGCGTACGGCGCTGTCCTGGCTTTCGAAGATCTTCGCGTTGCCTTCGAACACGTGGATCGACTCGTCGACGCCGGCGGTTTTCACCACGCAGCCGTCCAGGGCGATGTTGCCGTAGAGCACGGCCAGGCCGCCTTCTTGCGAGTAAGCGTGTTCGACGCTGCGGATGCAGCCGTTTTCACGGTCGTCGTCCAGGGTGTCCCAACGGGTCGACTGGCTGAACGCGGTTTGCGTCGGGATGCCTGCGGGACCTGCCTTGAAGAAGTGGTGCACGGCTTCGTCGGTGGTCTGGGTGATGTCCCACTTGGCGATGGCTTCTTCCATGCTGCGGCTGTGCACGGTCGGCAGCTGGGTGTGCAGCAAGCCGCCACGGGCCAGCGAACCGAGGATGCTGAAGATCCCGCCGGCGCGGTGCACGTCTTCCATGTGGTACTTCTGGATGTTCGGCGCGACCTTGCACAGTTGCGGCACGTGACGGGACAGGCGGTCGATGTCGCGCAGGTCGAAATCGATCTCGGCTTCCTGGGCAGCGGCCAGCAGGTGCAGGATGGTGTTGGTGGAACCTCCCATGGCGATGTCCAGGGTCATGGCGTTCTCGAACGCCTGGAAGTTGGCGATGTTGCGCGGCAACACCGACTCATCGTTCTCACCGTAGTAACGCTTGCACAGCTCGACGATGGTGCGCCCGGCCTGCAGGAACAGCTGCTCGCGGTCACTGTGAGTGGCCAGGGTCGAACCGTTGCCCGGCAATGCCAGGCCCAAGGCCTCGACCAGGCAGTTCATCGAGTTGGCGGTGAACATGCCGGAGCACGAACCACAGGTTGGGCAGGCGCTACGCTCGTATTCAGCGACTTTCTCGTCAGAAGCGCTGGAGTCCGCGGCGATCACCATGGCGTCGACCAGGTCGAGACCGTGGCTGGCGAGTTTGGTCTTGCCGGCTTCCATCGGACCGCCGGAAACGAAGATCACCGGGATGTTCAGGCGCAGGGACGCCATCAGCATGCCAGGGGTGATCTTGTCGCAGTTGGAGATGCAAACGATGGCGTCGGCGCAGTGGGCGTTGACCATGTATTCGACGGAGTCGGCGATGATCTCGCGGCTCGGCAGCGAGTACAGCATGCCGTCGTGGCCCATGGCGATGCCGTCATCGACGGCGATGGTGTTGAATTCTTTTGCCACACCGCCAGCGCGTTCGATTTCGCGGGCGACCAGTTGCCCCAGATCTTTCAGGTGCACGTGGCCCGGTACGAACTGGGTGAAGGAGTTGGCAATGGCGATGATCGGCTTTTTGAAGTCGTCATCTTTCATCCCCGTTGCGCGCCACAGTGCGCGGGCGCCGGCCATGTTGCGGCCATGGGTGGATGTTTTCGAGCGGTAATCAGGCATGAAGCACTCCGGGCGGCTAATCAGGTATCAAAAGGGAAGTGAGCTTCTATTGACGTCTGGAACACTCAGAAATGGCCGCGTGTCCGGAAGTTGCCGATAACTTTGCGGGATCGCCGCGCGCTTCAGCTTGAGCTCATAAACCCGCCGGGGATGACTGGCGATGAATGTTCGCGATTCTACACGGCTGGCGGCAGGAGGGAATGGCTGCGAGCGTGCAGACAGCCATCACGAGACGTGCGGCCTACACCGTCGTGGTTATTTTGCTACTGCTCAACGCACGCCGACTGATCAAAGCGTTCAATCCCAGCCCTACCGCGCTCAGGATCAAAAAGCACAAGCCCAGCGCGGTGGTCAGGTGTTCGCTGGCCAGATTGATCACCGCACTGACCAAGCCGCCACACATGAAAATCATCAGGCTGCCGGCCGAGGTCGAGGTGCCGGCGTGTTGCGGGTAGAGACTCATCGCCCTGGAGTTGGCGATGGGCCGGGAAACGGTGGTGCCCGCGGTACAGATCAGCATGGGGATCAGCACAGTGGCCGCCGACAGGCCGAACTGCCAGGCCAGCCACAGCATCACCAGCCCCGACAGGGCGATCAGACCCAGGCCGATGATGATTTGCGTGCCGCCTTCCAGATGGCGATGCAGGATGCTGGCAACAACCCCGCCGATCACATAGGCCGCACCATATAACAGCAGCGCCCAGGCGAACTGGTAGGCGGAAAGGTCCAGGTGCTCCATGAAAATGATCGGTGAGATGATGAGAAAGGAGAAATGGCAGGCGAAGGCGAGGGCGGAAATCAGCCAGTAACCGGTAAAGCGGATGTCCGAAAGGAGCAGCCAATAGGCGCCGAAAAATCGCCGTGGTGCGCGTTCACTACTGCGGCTTTCCCTAAGCAGAAACCAGGATCTCAACCAGACAATGATCGCCAGGCTGATGAAGACATAAAAACTGCCCTGCCAACCCAGATGCAACTGCAGCCAGGTGCCCATCAGCGGCGAACTGGAGATGAAAATCCCGCCGGCGGTGGTCATCCAGATCCGCAGGCGCTCCAGCTCCCGGCCGGCGAACAGATCCTGGACCAGCGCCTGAGACAAGGCAAACGACCCGCAGCCCACCGCCTGCACCACGCGAAATACCAGGAACCAGGTGAAATCACTGGCGAACAGACAGCCCGTCGCACCCACTGCCGCCAAGGCTATCCCTCCGAGCAACAGCTTCTTGCGCCCGAACATATCCGACAGCGGCCCGATCAACAAAAGCGAAAACGCCAGGCCGATGGCAAAGAGGCTGACCGACAAGGCGATATCGGTGGGGGTGGTACGAAAGTGCTCGGACAGCGCGGGAAACGAGGGTAGAACCACGTCGAGAGGGAATACGGCGAGGAGCGTCATAGCCATCAACAACAGGATGAACGACGATTTTTCTTTGGCGTGAATGGGGCGATTCATCAAACTTCGCTCTCGATCCGCGAGGGGGGAGGCGAGGATTGATTTGATGGGGGCTGAAGTCAATGCGGGGGAGCGTAGGACAAGTCTGAATCTACTGTAGGAGCAGCCGGTCGACGCTCGATTGCTCGCGAAAAACGAATAGGCACCGCGGATAACCAGGCAGCCCGCGTTATCGTTGACGTTTTTCGCGAGCAAGCTCGCTCCTACAGGGGGTACGTGCATTCCGAAGCGCGAATGGACACATCTCGACCCACTGTCACCACGACAACTTCTCCAGAGCCGCCTACCGTTTCTCTTTCAATGACTCAGGAGGACAACGGAATGTCCAACCCACCACATACCCACCATTTGCGCACCGGTCAACAGTCGGAATCCGGACGTATTTATCTGCTGACTGCAGTCACCCACGAACGGCAAACGATCTTCAAGGATTGGCGCATTGGTCGATTGGTGGTGCACGAGTTGAGGAGGGCACAGGAATCTGGCGACGCCACCTCTATAGCCTGGGTGGTCATGCCGGATCATTTTCACTGGCTGATTGAACTGCATAACGGTGATTTGCCGAAGCTGATGCAATCAGTCAAGTCTCGAAGTGCTCGCGCCATTAACAAAGAGAGAGGTCGCCAGGAGACGCTATGGCAAAAAGGTTACTTCGACCGCGCGTTGCGTCGCGATGAGGATTTGAAAGCGGCAGCCCGATACATCATTGCCAACCCCATGCGAGCGGGACTTGTAGCCCATGTTGGCGACTACTCGCTGTGGGATGCCATCTGGATCTGACTTGTAGGAGCAGCCGGTCGACGCTCGATTGCTCGCGAAAAACGAATAGGCACCGCGGATAACCAGGCAGCCCACGTTATCGTTGACGTTTTTCGCGAGCAAGCTCGCTCCTACAGGGGGTGTTGTCAGCTGTTTGGCAGCAACCGGCAAGTAATGCTCTTGATGTAACGCGTCTCGGCAATCGCCGGGTGCACCGGATGATCCGGGCCCTGGCCGCCGCGTTCGAGCATCTGGATATTGCGATCCAGGTGGCGGGCGCTGGTCAGCAGGATGTTCTGCAGGTCGTCTTCGGGCAGGTGCATCGAGCACGATGCACTGAACAGGATGCCGTCCTTGGTGAGCAGGCGCATGGCTTGCTCGTTCAGGCGGCGGTAGGCGCCTTCGCCGTTTTTCATGTCTTTCTTGCGTTTGATGAACGCGGGCGGGTCGGCCACGATCACGTCGAAGCGCTCTTCGCTGGCTTTCAGCTCTTTCAGGGCTTCGAAAACGTCGCCTTCGATGCAGGTCATTTTTTCGGCGAAACCGTTCAGTGCGGCGTTGCGCTCGACGCCGTCGAGGGCGAAGGCCGAGGCATCGACGCAGAACACTTCACTGGCGCCGAACGCGGCCGCTTGCACGCCCCAGCCGCCGATGTAGCTGTACAGGTCGAGTACGCGCTTGCCCTTGGCGTAGGGTGCCAGGCGTGCGCGGTTCATGCGGTGGTCGTAGAACCAGCCGGTTTTCTGGCCCTGGATGACCGGCGCTTCGAATTTCACGCCGTTCTCTTCCAGCGCGACCCACTCCGGCACCAGGCCGAAGACGGTTTCGACGTAGCGGGTGAGGCCTTCGGCGTCACGGGCGGCGGAGTCGTTCTTGAACAGGATGCCGCTTGGCTTGAGCACCTGGGTCAGTGCCGCGATCACGTCGTCTTTGTGGGCTTCCATGGTCGCCGAGGCGATCTGCACCACCAGGATGTCGCCGAAACGGTCGACCACCAGGCCTGGCAGCAGGTCGGAGTCGCCGTAGACCAGGCGATAGAACGGTTTGTCGAACAGCCGCTCGCGCAGCGACAGGGCCACGTTGAGGCGATGCACCAGCAGCGATTTGTCGAGCGGTAGCTTGATGTCGCGCGACAGCAGGCGCGCGCAGATCAGGTTGTTCGGGCTCATGGCGACGATGCCCAGCGGCTTGCCGCCGGCGGCTTCGAGGATCGCCTGGTCGCCGGCCTTGAAACCGTGCAAAGGGGTCGCGGCTACATCGATTTCGTTGCTGTAGACCCACAAATGACCGTTGCGCAGACGGCGGTCGGCGTTGGCTTTGAGGCGCAGGCTAGGCAGGGACATGACGTCGCTCCGGAAAAAAGAGCGGGAGTATAGCGTGTTGAAGCTTGCGGCGGGTTCTATGGGCGATGAAACGCTGATGGCCTCTTCGCGAGCAAGCCCGCTCCCACAGGGGAATACGTTGCCCTGTGGGAGCGAGCTTGCTCGCGATAGCGGTTTTGGGTACTACGCCGACAACAGCTGAATCAACTCACGGTTGAGCGCCGGAATGTCATCCGGCTGGCGGCTGCTGATCAGTGTTCCGTCGGTGACCACTTCCTTGTCGACCCAGTGGGCGCCGGCATTCACCAGATCGTCCTTGAGCGTCTTGTAGCTGGTCATGGTCTTGCCATTGACCAGCCCGGCCGAAACCAGCAGCCAGCCGCCATGACAGATGACCGCGATGGGCTTGCCGGCAGAGGCGCCCATCTTGACCAGATGCTGGGCATCCTGGTCGATGCGGATGGTGTCGGAATTCTGCACGCCGCCAGGCAGGACCACGGCGTCGTATTCCTCGATGCTGGCCGAGCGGAATGTCCGGTCGACCTTGAAGTCGTCCGCCGGTTTATCGTGGTTCCAGCCTTTGACCTGGCCTTCCTTCGCGGAAAGTATGTCGACCTGGGCGCCGGCCTGCTCCAGCGCTTCTTTCGGCCCGGTCAGTTCGACCTGCTCGAAACCATTGGTCACCAATATTGCGACGCGTTTGCCATTCAGGGAATTGGACATGAAAAAGCTCCTGACTTGAGAGAATGATTCGCCCGTGAGCGTTACAAAGTCCGAAGCCGGGTCTGGAATGAAAGTTCCGGCGATGTGCTCGCTGGTATGTCGGATCCAATGTCATAAAGGTTAGAATCTGCGCCTGTCCCAGAGTGTGTACTTATGTCCCAAGAGCTGACGCCCGAACAAATCCAGCAATCCCTGCAAGGCATCAGTGTGCCGGCCCAACCGCAGATCATGGTGGATCTGCAGATGGAGCAGTACATGCCCGACCCGGATCTGGAAGTGATCGCGAAGCTGATTTCCCAGGACCCGGGGCTCTCTGGCTCCCTGCTGAAAATCGTCAACTCGCCGTATTACGGCCTGAGCAACAAGATCGCTTCGATCCAGCGCGCGGTGAATCTGCTGGGCAGCCGTTCGATCATCAACCTGATCAACGCGCAGTCGATCAAGGGCGAGATGAACGACGACACCATCGTCACCCTGAACCGGTTCTGGGACACCGCCCAGGACGTGGCGATGACCTGCCTGACCCTGGCCAAGCGCATTGGCGCCCAGGCCGGCGATGAAGCCTATGCCCTGGGGCTGTTCCACGATTGTGGCGTGCCGCTGATGCTGCAGCGGTTCCCCAACTACATGAGCGTGCTGGAACAGGCCTATGCCAACGCCGGTCCCGATTGCCGGGTGGTGGACACCGAGAACCAGGCGTTCAATACCAACCACGCCGTGGTCGGGTACTACACGGCCAAGTCCTGGCGCCTGCCGGATCACGTGTCTGCCGCGATCGCCAATCATCACAATGCCCTGGCGATATTCAGCGATGAGTCATCGCGCAACAGCGCCCTGAAAAACCTGTTGGCGATCCTGAAAATGGCCGAGCATATTTGTGCGTCTTACCGGGTGCTGGGCAACCAGCCCGAAGACCACGAGTGGAACAGCATCGGTCATTTGGTGCTCGATTACGTCGGCCTCTCGGATTACGATTTCGAAACCCTCAAGCAGACGATTCGCGACCTCGGCGCTCACCGCTGAGGGGCGAATCTCTTCTCACCGAGCGCCTGATTCGAGAGCCCCATGCCTGAACTGCCAGAAGTCGAAACCACCCGCCGCGGGATTGCGCCGCACCTGGAAGGCCAGCGCGTCAGCCGGGTGATCGTGCGTGATCGGCGCCTGCGCTGGCCGATTCCCGAAGACCTCGATGTGCGTCTGTCGGGCCAGCGCATCGTGTTGGTGGAGCGGCGCGCCAAGTACCTGTTGATCAATGCCGAGGTCGGCACCTTGATCAGCCATTTGGGCATGTCGGGGAATTTGCGCCTGGTGGAAGCCGGCCTGCCGGCCGCCAAGCATGAGCATGTGGATATCGAGCTGGAATCGGGCCTGGCCTTGCGCTACACCGACCCGCGGCGGTTCGGTGCAATGCTGTGGAGCCTAGATCCGCTCAATCATGAGCTGCTGATTCGCCTGGGGCCGGAGCCGCTGACCGACCTGTTCGACGGCGAGCGGCTGTTCCAGCTGTCCCGCGGGCGCTCGATGGCGGTCAAGCCGTTCATCATGGACAACGCGGTGGTGGTCGGCGTCGGCAATATCTATGCGACCGAAGCGTTGTTCGCCGCCGGTATCGACCCGCGTCGCGAAGCCGGGAGCATTTCCCGGGCGCGGTATCTGAAGCTGGCGATCGAGATCAAGCGCATTCTGGCAGCCGCCATCGAGCGTGGCGGCACCACGCTGCGCGACTTTATCGGCGGGGATGGGCAGCCGGGCTATTTCCAGCAGGAGCTGTTCGTGTACGGCCGTGGTGCCGAGCACTGCAAGGTCTGTGGTACGCAGTTGCGTGAGGTGAAACTCGGGCAGCGCGCCAGCGTGTTTTGCCCGCGCTGTCAGCGCTGAAAACCCTCGCGCGGCGGGAGTGAGGTCAGTTACATGTTAGTGAGGCTGCTGACGCCTTCGCGAGCAAGCCCGCTCCCACATTTGGAATGCGCTCCCCCTGTGGGAGCGGGCTTGCTCGCGAAGGGGCCGGTATCAACCCTACAAAAACAGCTGACTCAAGCCTTGCCGGTAATCTTGCGGTACTTCTCCATCAACTGCTCTTCAGTCTCCGGATGGGCTTCGTCCAGCGGAATGCAATCCACTGGGCAGACCTGCTGGCACTGCGGTTCGTCGTAGTGGCCGACGCACTGGGTGCACAGGTTCGGGTCGATCACGTAGATTTCTTCGCCCTGGGAAATGGCGGCGTTGGGGCACTCGGGTTCGCAGACGTCGCAGTTGATGCAATCGTCGGTGATGATCAGGGACATGCTAACTCCAGCCGGGGCGGCAGGCCCGGGCGCAATAAATCAATGCGCGTAATTGTGCCGCATTGGTGAGCGCTATGCACGCGGGCGCGACGTTCTGCAGGAGCCGGCTTACTGGCGATGGCGGTGTGTCAGGGTATACCGCGTAATATTGATCGCCCGCAAGCCGGGTCCTACAGTCCGGGTATTACTTCTTGAAGCGTTGGGTCAGGGCGTCCGCCACCACTGGGTGCACGAACTTGGTGATATCGCCGCCCAGGGCTGCAATTTCACGGACCAAGGTCGAAGAAATGAACGAATAACGCTCGGACGGGGTAAGAAACAGGCTTTCCACATCCGGGGCCAGCTGGCGGTTCATGTTGGCCAACTGGAACTCGTATTCGAAGTCCGACACGGCGCGCAAACCACGCAGGAACACGTTGGCATTCTGCTCTTTGGCAAAGTGCGCCAGCAGCGTCGAGAAGCCGACGACTTCTACGTTCGGCAGATGTTTGGTGACCTCGCGAGCCAGTTCCACACGCTGTTCCATGGGAAACAACGGGTTTTTCTTCGGGCTGGCGGCGACAGCAATGATCACGTGATCGAACAGGCGCGAGGCGCGTTCGACCAGATCGCCATGGCCCTTGGTAATAGGGTCGAAGGTACCTGGGTACAACACTCGGTTCATCGCGTCGTCCTGGCGGGAGTGCGTTGGGGATTCGGATGGTATCGCAGCCTAACCGGTCGGCCAAGTCGCCTTTTGGGTAAGAACGCACTATAGACGATCAGAATAATCGTATTTTTCATGGGTTTTTTAAACGCTCGGCCAGGGAAGTCGCCAGCTGCGCCGTCAGCCCATAGACCGACAACTGCGGGTTTGCGCCAATGCTGGTGGGGAAGAGCGAGCCGTCATGAATCGACAGATTGGCCAGTTGATGATGCCGGCCGAGGCTGTCGGCGACGGCATTTTTCGGCTCTTCGCCCATCGCGCAGCCGCCCATAACATGGGCACTGCCGAGCCGCGTGCGGTACAACTCCAGGCTCAAGCTGTCGATCAAGGTGCGAGCTTCGGCGAGGGTGTTCACATAACGCGCGTCGGCGTGCATCGGCATCACGGCCCTGGCACCGCCAGCAAACTGGATTTCGGCCATGCTGTGGAAGGCCCGGCGCAATCCGTCCCAGGCATAGGCAGACACCTGATAATCGAGCACGGGGGTGTCGTCGCCGCGCAACTGCACAGTGCCGCCCTGGCTGTCGGGGTGAAAACCGTCGCGCAGCAGCGCGAGCATGGCGTGGGTATGCGGCAGATTGGCCATGTGTTGCGCGTTTTCCTGGCCGAAACCGCCCAGCAGCGTCGTCGCCAGTGCCGGGTGGAGCGGTGGAACCTCCAGTTTGTAGGCCATTTTGCCGGTGGTGCCGTCCTGCCACTGGAAATGGTCGGAGTAGATCGACTGCGGCGCCCCATAGAAGGGGTTGACCACCTCGTCGAACAACGCGGCGGACATGTTCACCGGGTGCAGGAAGGTGCGCTTGCCCACGCGTTGGTGCGGGTCGGGTGCCCCGGAGCGCAGCAGCAATGCCGGGCTGTTGATCCCGCCGCCCGCCAGCACGTAATGCCGCGCCTTGACCATGATCTTGCGACCGGTGGGCTCGACGCAACGCTCGTCCATTGCCACGCATTGCAGGCCGGTGACCTTGTCACCGCTGATCAGGAGCTTTTCGGCGCGGGCCAGGTAGAGCAGCTCGCCGCCGTTTTCCAGGGTGGCCGGAATGGTCGTGACCATCATCGATTGCTTGGCGTTGGTCGGGCAGCCCATACCGCAATAGCCGAGGTTCCAGCAGCCGCGTACATTGCGTGGGATGACATGCCAGCTATATCCGAGCTTCTCGCAGCCCTTGCGGATCACGTCGTTGTTGGCATTGGGCGGCACCATCCATGGAGCGACACCCAGGCGCTGTTCCATTTTTTCGAACCAGGGCGCCATTTCAGCGGGGGAGTGGCCCTTCACATTGTGTTCTTTCGCCCAGTGTTCGAGCGTGGGCTCTGGCGTTCGAAAGCTCGAAGTCCAGTTGATCAGCGTAGTGCCGCCCACCGCCCGGCCCTGGAGGATGGTGATCGCGCCATCCTTGCTCATGCGGCCGATGCCTTCCTGATAGAGGCTGGCGTAGGCCTGGTCTTCGAGCAGTTTGAAGTCGCTGCTGGTCTTGAGCGGGCCTTCCTCGATCAGCAGCACCTTGTAACCGGCGGTGCTGAGGATTTCGGCCGTGGTCCCGCCGCCGGCACCGCTGCCGATGATCGCTACATCCGCTTCGAGGGTCAGGTCCTGGGTCAATTGGGCGCCGTTGTGGGTTTTCCAGCCACGGGCCATGCCTTCGCGGAACGGGTCGGGTACGGGCATCTTAATGTTCTCTAATTGTTATGGTTTGGATGCGGTGGTGAGGCGGCTGACGCCATCGCGGGCAAGCCCGGCTCCCACAGGGGTTGAGTCGTTCACAAAAGGTGAGACACATCGAAAACCTGTGGGAGCGGGCTTGCTCGCGAAGGGGGCGACCCGGTTTCAAACCGTCGGTGGCCCCGGATACCCGCAATGCGCCCACGATTCCTTGCGCCCATACCAGGCCATCATCACCAGTTGCACCAATGAACTGTGGCCCATGCGCAGCAGGCTCAACGAGCTGTTTTCCCAGCGATCGAGGAAGTGCCGTATATCCTCGGCAGCGGCGTTTTCCCAACTGCCCCAGATCCCGGTCAGCGGTCCGCGGGTGACGGCCATGCCCAGCACGTCGAACAATTGTCGGGTGAGCTTGAGCATTTCCGGCGACAGGTGATCGAGGTTGTAATCGAGGCTGTTCAGGGTGCCCTCGACGGCGCCGGGCATCTGCTGGGCAGCCACGGCGCCTTCAAGCAGCACCGGGACAAGGGCGCGCAGAAACGCCAGGTCGCCACTGCGCAGTGCCGCGAAACCACTGGCAGGCGAACTCGATGAGCAGCCACTCAGACTGGCCCCCAACCCGGCAGTGGCAAGAAAGGCGCTGGCGCCGAGGCTGAATTTGAGCAGGCCGCGCCGTGACAGCGCGGGGGTATCGGACAGGCTTGGGTGCATTCTTGTTATTACCCGAGGGTGACCATCGTTAGCGGATAAACAGCTTCTGGATCAGTTTCTGAATGGATTTGCCGTAGGGCGGGTAGATCAGCTTCGCCGCGTTGAAGCGTTGCTTGATCAGTACGCCCTTGGCCTTGCTGAAGGTCAGGAAACCTTCGTGGCCGTGGTAGTGGCCCATGCCTGAAGCGCCAATGCCGCCGAACGGCATGTCATCCTGGGCCACGTGCAGCAGGGTGTCGTTGAGGCATACACCGCCGGAGTGGGTCTCGTTGAGCACGCGGTTCTGTTCGCGCTTGTCGTAGCCGAAGTAGTACAGCGCCAGTGGGCGAGGGCGCTGGTTGATGTAGGCAAACGCCTGGTCCAGATGCTTGTACGGCACGATCGGCAACAGCGGGCCGAAGATCTCGTCCTGCATCACCGTCATGTCGTCGCTGACGTTGAGCAGCAGGCTATGCCCCATGCGCCGGCCCTGGCCTTGATCGAACAACGGGATCAGCTGCGCACCTTTGTCGGTGGCGTCGCTGACGTAGCCGTTGAGTCGCGCCAGTTGTCGCTCATTGATGATCGCGGTGTAGTCCGGGTTGTCGGCGAGGGTCGGATAAAAGCCGCGGACCGCCTGCCGGTAGGCCTCCACGAAAGCGTCGACGCGATCTTCCGGCACCAGCACGTAATCCGGGGCCACGCAGGTCTGGCCGGCATTGAGGGTCTTGCCGAACGCGATGCGTTCGGCGGCATCCTTGAGCGGTACGTCCTTGGAAACGATGGCCGGGGACTTGCCGCCCAGCTCCAGCGTGACCGGCGTCAGGTTTTCCGCCGCCGCACGCATCACGTGCTTGCCGATGCTGGTGGCGCCAGTGAACAGCAGGTGATCGAAAGGCAGGCGCGAAAACGCCACGCCGATATCGGCTTCGCCCAGCACCACGCACACCAGGTCTTCGGGGAAGATCCGCGCGAACAATGCCTTGAGCAGCAAGCCGGTGGCCGGGGTCGATTCGCTGAGCTTGAGCATCACCCGGTTACCCGCCGACAACGCACCGACCAAGGGCCCGATGGCCAGGTACAGCGGATAGTTCCACGGCACGATCACCCCGACCACACCCAGTGGCTGGTAGACCACCTTCGCCGAGGCCGGCTGAAAGGCGACACCGACCTTGCGCCGCGACTCGCGCATCCAGCCCTTGAGGTGGCGGCTGGCGTAATGGATGCCGTGCAGGCTGGGCATCAGTTCGGCGAGCAGGGTTTCATCGGCGCTGCGGTGGCTGAAATCCTGGCTGATCGCATCGATCAGGGCCTGACGTTCGGTGTTCAGCAAATCCCGTAGTGCCTTGAGCCATTGCTGGCGCTGGGCCGCGGGTGGCATCGGGTTGCCGGCATAGGCCGCGCGCTGTGCGTCGAACAGGGCCTGGAGCTCGTCCAGAGGCTGCTGGAGATTTTGCAGGTAGGAAATGTCAGCAGTCATGGTCGGCTCCGGATTTATTGTAATGAGGGCATTTTTAGAGTCTATACTCTAAAAAGTCAAATGCTCTCCTCGGCATCGCTTTGTTTTATCCGCTGGCGGATAGGCCGTAAGATGCCCCTCAACGCACTCTGAATTTAAGCTCAAGCCATGGCCCCACGGATCAAAACCAGCGAGCGCATCGTGCAGAACAGCCTGGAGCTGTTCAACCAGCAGGGCGAGCGCAGCATCAGCACCAACCACATCGCCGCCCATATGGAGATTTCTCCGGGCAACCTGTACTACCACTTCCCTAACAAGCAGGCGATCATCGCGGTGCTGTTCAGTGAGTATGAGAGCCTGGTGGACAGTTTCCTGCGTCCGCCACATGGGCGCGCTGCCACGGTGGAAGACAAGCGTTTCTACCTCAAGGAGCTGTTGTCGGCCATGTGGCGCTACCGGTTCCTGCACAGGGACCTGGAGCACCTGCTCGACAGTGACCCGGAACTGGCCGCCCGCTACCGGCGCTTTTCCCAGCGCTGCGTGATTCAGGGCGCCGCCATCTACGAAGGTTTTGTCGCCGCCGGCATCCTCAAGATGGATCGGGTACAGATCGAGTCCTTGACGATCAATGCCTGGATCATCCTCACCTCCTGGGTACGTTTTTTGTGCACCACGCGGGAAAACTCCAGCCACCTCAGCGAGCAGGCCATCAAGCGCGGCGTCTACCAGGTGCTGGTGCTGGAGGCCGGGTTCGTCACGGACCAGGCGCGTGATGCGGTCGCTGCGCTGTTTGAAGAGTTTTACGTGCCGCTGGCCCAGGCGCTGGAAGAAGTATGAAATAAAGCCTGCCGCCGGATCGAAATCGCCCATCACAGGAGCCCGTTATGCCCATTGCGCAACTGATCAGCCCGCAAGCACTGGACCTGAAAAAGGACCAGCCGGGGTTGGTGATTCTGGATTGTCGTTTTGCCCTCGAAGACCTGGATTATGGCCAGTGCAGCTATGCGCAAGGGCACATCGGCGGGTCGGCTTTTGCCGATCTTGAGCGTGATCTGAGTGGAAAAGTGGTCAAGGGTGTGACCGGGCGTCATCCATTGCCCGAGCCGGCGGACCTGATCGAGCGCCTTCAAGCCTGGGGCATCAACGCCGACAGCGAAGTGGTCTTGTACGACGATGGCCCGGGTGCTTTCGCGGCGCGGGCCTGGTGGCTGCTGGCCTGGCTGGGCAAGCGTGACGGGGTGTTCATCCTCGATGGCGGCCTCAAGGCCTGGCACGCGGCGGGGCTGCCCCTGAGCCTCGATCCTGCGTCGAACAGCCGTGGCACCTTTACCGGGAAACCGGACAACGCGTTGGTCCTCAGCGCCGAGCAGTTGCACAAGCGTCTGGCCCGACCCGAACTGACCCTGCTCGATGCCCGCGCCTTGCCGCGCTTCAAGGGCGAAGTCGAACCGATCGATCCGATTGCCGGGCACATCCCCGGTGCGCAATGTGCGGCCTTCACCGACAACCTGGGCAGCGACGGGCGGTTCCTGCCAGCCGAGCAGCTCAAGCAGCGTTTTGCCGCTAAGCTGGGTGATCGCTCGCCGACCGATCTGGTGGCTTACTGCGGGTCCGGCGTGACGGCTTGCCATAACCTGTTCGCGTTGTGCCTGGCGGGTTATCCGTTGGCGGCGCTGTATGCCGGGTCGTGGAGCGAGTGGATCAATGATCCTGCGCGGGGCGTTGCCACCGGCGAATAGAACGCAAAAATCCCCTGTGGGAGCGGGCTTGCTCGCGAAGGCGTTGTGTCAGTCGAAACAATCGTGACTGATTCACCGCATTCGCGAGCAAGCCCGCTCCCACATGGGTAACTGATTTGTTTTGAGATTTAAAACAATCGCGCGTTGCGATACGCCCCAGGCCCCACCCCATACACCTGCTTGAACTGCCGACTCAGATGACTCTGGTCGGCGAACCCCAGTTGCGTCGCCACTTCCAGGGGCAAGCAACCACCCTGTAATAACCCCCGCGCCCGAGCGATGCGCTGTTGCATCAGCCAGGTGTGCGGCGGCATGCCGGTGGCGCGGCGGAACACCCGGGCGAAGTGGAAGGGCGACAGGTTCACCGCCGCTGCCAGTTCTTCAAGCGACGGCGGCGCCGCCAATTGCGCGTTCAGCAGGTCCTTGGCCAATGTCACCGCCCGGTGTTCCTTGCCCGGTTTGCCAGCATCAGGAACCGCTGCGTGACGCTGCAGCAGTGACAGCACCAGTTCTCGCCAGGCCGTCTGTTGTTGCAGTGCGGTGGCCGGGCTTTCCAGCAATCGATGCAATTGGCAGAAGCCGTTCACCAGATCCGGATCGCGGTACAAGGTGGCGCCGAACGCCGGCAGCTGGTGGGTGGGCAATTCGAGTTCGGCCAGCAGCGACAGCATCTGCCCGCTGTCCGGGTAAAACGCCCGGTACAACCAGCCGTCTTCCGTGCCCTTGTGGCCTGTGTGCAGTTCATCGGGGTTGATCAGCACCAGGGTGCCGCTGCCTGCCAGGTGTTCGGCGCCGCGATAACGGTAACGCTGGGCGCCGGCCATGATCATGCCGATCACATAGCCATCGTGCACGTGAGGGGCGAAGCGCTGCTCGATGTAGCGGGCCGACAACAGCTCGATCCCGGCCAACGGCGCCGTTTGCCAGAAGTGGATGGATTCGCCCTGCGCAATGCCCATGGCCTACTCGCGACCCATGCTGGCCAGCCATTGGGGGATACGCCGTTCCAGGTAATACCCCGGTTGACGGAACGAGCCATCGACGAACCCGACGTGCCCGCCCCGGGCCTGCAATTCGAATTGCGTGCAGACCGACAACTCGTCGGCTTGCGGCAGGCTATGGGGGAATACGAAGGGGTCATCGGCGGCCTGAATGATCAGGGTTGGCGTACAGATCTCGCCGAGGAAGTAGCGGCTCGAGGCGCGGCGATAATAATCCTCGGCGTCAGTAAAACCGTTGAGCGGTGCGGTCACCCGGCCATCAAAATCCCAGAACGTGCGCATGTTTTCCAGGGAGCCCAGCGCAGCGAGGGCCGCGAGGCCGTCCTCGCGCCCGTCGTGCTGGAACTGGCGTTGCTTGTTCTTGATGTAGGCCAGCATCTCGCGCATGAAGTGCGCCTGATAGACCTTGGAGAAACCCTGGCCGATGCGGTCGGCGCACTGGTCCAGGCGAAACGGCACCGACACCGCCACCGCACCGCGTACGCCGCTGGCACTGCCGGTTTCGCCCAGGTGCTTGAGCAGCACATTGCCACCCAGGGAATACCCGACGGCATACAGCGGCGCGAGCGGACGCTTGGCCCGCAGGTGCCGGATGGTTTCGGCCAGGTCTTCACTGGCGCCGGAATGGTAGCTGCGCGGCAGCAGGTTGGGTTCGCCGGAGCAGCCGCGCCAGTTCAGCGCGACACTGGCCCAGCCTTGGTCACCCAGGGCTTTTTGTATCCCGGCGACGTAAGGCGAATTCGACGAACCGGTCAGCCCGTGCAACACCAGCACCAAAGGCGCATCGACACTGTGCGGGCCATGCCAGTCGAGGTCGAGGAAGTCGCCATCTTCGAGCCACAGGCGCTCACGTTCACGTTCGAGGTGGGTGGTTTTGCGCCACAGCGGACCCCACAAGGTCTGCAAGTGCGGATTGCCGAGGCCGAAGGCCGGGGTGAAGCGATCTGGCGGATGGGACACGATTCGTCTCGATGCAGTGGCGCACGCCTGCATTGAGGCGCGCGCCTTGTTCAGGCCGGTCGATTAACCGGCGATCTCTGCCATACGTTGCCATAACGAATAATAGACCCGCCCGGATTTTTGCTCCCGGTGCAGGCGCCAGTTGCCTGGCAGGCCGAGGGTCGACGGCGCGCTTTCGCTTTCGGTGTACACCCAGGCATCTTCGGCCAGCCACTGGCGCTCTTCGAGCAGCGCGCAGACGGCGGGCAGCAGGTTCTGGTTGAACGGCGGGTCGAGGAAGACCAGGTCGTAGGCGACCGCTGGCTGGGTTTCCAGATAGCGCAGGGCGTCGGCGGTCTGGACCTGGCCGGTGGTGCAGCGCAGCGTACCCAGATGCTCCTTGAGGCTGGACACCGCAAGGCTGCTGGCATCCAGCGCCTGGCCCATGGCGGCGCCGCGGGACAGGGCTTCGAGAAACAGCGCGCCGCTGCCGGTGAACGGATCGAGCACCTTGGCGCCCGGGACGTAGGGTGCAAGCCAGTTGAACAGGGTTTCACGCACCCGGTCCGGCGTCGGGCGCAGGCCCGGCGCGTCAGGGAAGCTCAGTTTGCGGCTGCGCCATTCGCCGCCGATGATGCGCAGCTGGTTCACGCCGTTGTGGACGTTGTGGACCGGTTTTTTCGGACGAGAAGTGGCCATTAATGCTCCGGAACCCCGAGCGGCTGCTCGGCGGGTTTATCAGTTGGGGCCGGTAACGGTTTTTGCGGCACGGTCGGGCCAGCGCTGACGATGACCAGTTTATCCGTGCTCAGGTGTTTGTTCATGGCCGCCTTGACCTGCTCGACGGTCAGGTTCTGCGACTGCTGCATGAAGTCTTCCAGGTGACTGAGCGGCAAGTTGTAGAAGCCGATCGCGCCCAGCTGGCCGACGATATCGGCGTTGCTGGCGGTGGACAGCGGGAAGCTGCCGGCCAGTTCGCGCTTGGCGTCGTCGAGTTCTTTTTCGGTCGGGCCGGTCTTGAGGTAGTCGGCGAGCACATCCTGCACCAGTTTCAGGGTGCCTTCGCTCATTTCGGCGCGAGTCTGCAGATTGATCATGAACGGACCGCGTGCCTGCATCGGGCTGAAACCCGAGTACACACCATACGCCAGGCCACGTTTTTCGCGTACTTCGCTCATCAGTCGGGTACCGAAACCGCCACCGCCGAGGATCTGGTTGCCCATGGACAGGGCCGCGAAATCCGGATCGTCACGGTCGATGCCCAGTTGCGCGAGCATCAGGTTGGTCTGCTTGGACGGGAACTCGATGTGGCCGATGCTGGCCTTGGGTTCGGCGGGTTGCTCGATCTTCGGCAGGGCCGGACCTTTGGGCAGGGCGGCGCTGACCTGCGCGGCAATGGCTTCGGCTTCGGCGCGGGACAGGTCGCCGACCAGCGCGATCACCACGTTGCCCGCTGCATAGGCTTTCTGGTGGAACGCGCGCAATTGCGCGAGGGTGACGGACGGAACGGTCTGCGCCGTGCCATCGCTGGCGTGCGCGTAGGGATGATCGCCGTACAAGCGGTTCATCAGTTCAAGGCTGGCGAGTTTGCCGGGGTTCTGTTTCTGGTATTCGAAGCCCGCGAGCATCTGGTTCTTGATGCGGGTAAACGAGTCGGCGGGGAAGGTCGGTTTGCCGACGACTTCGGCGAACAGCTTCAGCGCCGGTTCACGCTTGTCTGCAGCACTGAGGCTGCGCAGGGAGGCAACCGCCATGTCCTTGTAGGCGCCGTTGCCGAAATCGGCCCCCAGCCCTTCAAAACCCTGGGCGATGACGCTGACATCCTTGCCGGCCACGCCTTCGTTGAGCATGGCATTGGTCAGCAGCGCCAGGCCTGGTGCGTCGCCGTCCTGGCTGCTGCCGGCGGCAAAGATCAGGCGCATGTCGAACATCGGCAGTTCGCGGGCTTCGACGAACAGCACCTTGGCGCCTTCGGCGGTGTTCCAGGTTTGCACGTCGAGCTTGCGGTGGCTCGGCGCCTTGCCGTTGAGCTCGGTCAGCGATTGCAGCTTCTGGCTGGCCTTGGCCTTGTCCAGTGCCTCGCTGGCGTTGGTCTGGTCGGTCTTGGAAAAATAGAATGCGGCCGACCCGATCAGGGCGACGGCGATCAGGCCGAACAGGGCCAGGCGCGGTTTTTTACGCTCACTCATGAGTCGTCTCCTCTGGCAGTACATGGGCGACGCTGAGACGTTCGCGGGTGAAATACAGCTTGGCGGCGTTCTGGATATCTTGCGGAGTCACGCTTTCCAGGTCGGCGAGCTCGCTGTCCATCAGTTTCCACGACAGGCCGACGGTTTCCAGCTGGCCGATGGCCGTGGCCTGGCTGGTGATGGAATCACGCTCGTAGACCAGCCCGGCGATGACCTGGGCCCGTACGCGTTCCAGTTCTTCGCTGGTCGGCGCGGTGGTCTTCAGTTGCTCAAGCAGCTTCCACAAACCGGCTTCGGCCTGGGCGATGGTCTTTTTCTTCTGGCTGTTGGGGGTGGCCGACAGGGTGAACAGGCTGTCGCCACGGGTATAGGCGTCGTAGCTCGACGAACCGCCGGACAGCAGTTCTTCACCGCGCTCCAGTTGAGTCGGGATGCGTCCGCTGTAGCCGCCATCGAGCAGCGCCGAGATCAGGCGCAAGGCGTTGACCAGGCGTTTGTCTTCGGCGGTCGCGATGCTCGGTACGTTGAAGGCCAGCATCAGGCTGGGTAATTGGGTCTTGACGTGCAGGGTGATCTGGCGTTCGCCGGGCTCGGCCAGCTCCAGCGGAATCTTCGCCGCCGGCACCTCGCGTTTGGCGATCGGGCCGAAGTAGCGCTGGGCCAGGGTCTTGACCTCGTCCGGCGTCACGTCGCCGACCACCACCAGCGTGGCGTTGTTCGGCACGTACCAGGATTGGTACCAGTGTCGCAGCTCTTCGACTTTCATCCGGTCCAGGTCCGCCATCCAGCCAATGGTCGGCGTGTGATAGCCGCTGGCCGGATAGGCCATGGCCTTGAAGCGCTCGTAGGCCTTGGACATGGGCTTGTCGTCGGTGCGCAGGCGCCGTTCTTCTTTAATGACTTCGATTTCCCGGGCGAACTCGTCGGGCGGCAGGCGCAGGCTGGCCATGCGGTCGGCTTCAAGTTCGAAGGCCACGCCCAGGCGGTCGCGGGCCAGGACCTGGTAGTACGCAGTGAAGTCGTCGCTGGTGAAGGCGTTCTCTTCGGCACCGAGGTCGCGCAGGATCAGCGACGCTTCGCCGGGGCCGACTTTCTCGCTGCCCTTGAACATCATGTGTTCCAAGGCATGGGACAGGCCGGTCTGACCTGGCGTCTCGTAGCTGGAGCCAACCTTGTACCAGACCTGGGAAACCACCACCGGTGCGCGATGGTCTTCGCGCACGACGACCTTCAAGCCGTTGTCGAGGGTGAATTCGTGGGTCGGTTGCGGGTCGGCCGCCAGGGCCGAAAGGGGCAGGCAAACTGTGCTGAGCAGCAGGCCTGCGGCGCGGCGGGCTAGAGCATTCATTCGTTTTTAAACCTTTGGGGCTGCCCGCATGGTCTTAGCGTCAGCGGGCGAGAGGGTGCTAGGATACTGATCCGTTTTACTGGCGGCCACGCCTATCAGGCCTTTGCGTTTGATCAGGTTGTTTGGGTTTGCGGCAAAAGGCTGTGGTTTATCAACTAGACTCTGCTTTTTCGCCGATTTTTCCGCATCTGTCCTTAGTGAAATCGTTTTTGTAAGGTGCCGTTGGCACCTCGACAAAATGTTGCGCGTGAACAAGCTGGGTCAATCGCAGTCTGTTCTGCATCGAATTTTTATTTGCCGGGGCGCCCGTTGGCGCGTCGCTACCGTGAGATAGCCGTCCTCCATGTTTGGTTCCAACGACGACAAGAAGACCCCAGCTGCGGCTGGTGAAAAGAAAAGCCTGTTCGGATGGCTGCGCAAAAAGCCGCAGGAACCCGTCGTCGAACAGCCACAGCCACTTCCTGAGCCAACGCCTGCGCCGGTGATAGACGCCGAACCTGCGCCGGTGGTGTTGCCGATCGCCGAGCCGGTGCTGCAACCGGTTGTCGAGCCTGCACCTGAAATCGTCGCCGAACTGCCGCTGACTCCGGCCGCCGAGCCTTGGCTGACCTTGCCGGTGGCGGAAGAGCCGGTGGCGCTGGTCGAAGACGAGCAGGCGCCGCATGTGACGCCGCCGATTCCGGCACCTGCTGCGTGGACGCCGGAGCCGGTTCGGGCTCCAGTGATCGAGCCGGTCGCTGCGCCCGTGGTCGAGGCTGCGCCAACGCCTGCGGCCCCTGTATTTGTTCAGCCGGTTGCGCCGATTGTCCAGGCGCCAGAGCCTGCACCTGCACCTGCACCTGCACCTGCACCTGCACCTGCACCTGCACCTGCACCTGCACCTGCACCTGTTATTACGCCTGTCGCCGCCGCCCCCGTCGAAGCGCCAGTCGAAGTTCCAGCCGAGCCAGTACGCTCCGAGGAAACCAAAGCCGGTTTCTTCGCCCGCCTCAAGCAAGGCCTGTCCAAGACCAGCGCCAGCATCGGCGAAGGCATGGCCAGCCTGTTCCTGGGCAGGAAAGCCATCGATGACGAGTTGCTTGATGACCTCGAAACTCGCCTGCTGACCGCTGACGTTGGCGTCGAAGCCACTTCAGTGATTATCCAGCGCCTGACCCAGAAGGTCGCACGCAAGGAGCTGGCCGATGCCGACGCGTTGTACAAATCCTTGCAGGGCGAGCTGGCAGCCATGCTCAAGCCCGTCGAGCAACCGCTGAAAATCACCTCGCAGAACAAGCCGTTCGTGATCCTGGTGGTGGGCGTCAACGGCGCCGGTAAAACCACCACGATCGGCAAGCTGGCGAAAAAACTGCAGCTGGAAGGCAAGAAAGTCATGCTCGCCGCCGGCGACACCTTCCGCGCCGCCGCCGTCGAGCAACTGCAGGTCTGGGGCGAACGCAACAAGATTCCGGTCATCGCCCAGCACACCGGCGCCGACTCGGCTTCGGTGATCTTCGACGCCGTACAGGCCGCCAAGGCCCGTGGCATCGATGTGCTGATCGCCGATACCGCCGGTCGCCTGCACACCAAAGACAACCTGATGGAAGAACTGAAGAAGGTTCGCCGGGTGATCAGCAAGCTCGATGCCGACGCACCGCACGAGGTGTTGCTTGTACTCGATGCCGGAACCGGCCAGAACGCCATCAACCAGGCCAAGCAATTCAACCAGACCGTCGAACTGACCGGCCTGGCGCTGACCAAGCTCGACGGCACCGCCAAGGGCGGGGTGATTTTCGCCCTGGCCAAGCAGTTTGGCCTGCCGATCCGCTACATCGGCGTTGGTGAAGGCATCGACGATCTGCGCACTTTTGAAGCTGAACCCTTTGTCCAGGCACTGTTTGCCGAGCGGGAGCGTTCATGATTCGTTTCGAACAGGTCGGTAAACGCTACCCGAACGGTCACGTCGGCTTGCATGAGCTGAGCTTTCGGGTCCGTCGCGGCGAGTTTTTGTTTGTTACCGGCCATTCCGGCGCCGGCAAAAGCACTTTGCTGCGACTGCTGCTGGCCATGGAGCGCCCGACCAGTGGCAAGCTGCTGCTGGCCGGGCAAGACCTGAGCACCATCAGCAACGCACAGATTCCCTTCCTGCGTCGGCAGATCGGCGTGGTATTCCAGAACCACCAGTTGCTGTTCGATCGCACGGTGTTCAACAACGTCGCGCTGCCGTTGCAGATCCTCGGTTTGTCCAAGGCTGAAATCGCCAAGCGCGTGGACTCGGCGCTGGAGCGCGTGGCGCTGTCGGACAAGACCGACCTGTATCCCGGCGACCTGTCCACCGGTCAGCAACAGCGCGTCGGCATTGCCCGCGCCATCGTGCACCGCCCGGCCCTGCTGCTGGCGGACGAACCGACCGGTAACCTCGACCCGCGCCTGGCGGCGGAAATCATGGGTGTGTTCGAAGACATCAATCGCCTGGGCACCAGCGTGCTGATCGCCAGCCACGACCTGGCGCTGATCGCGCGCATGCGCCACCGCATGCTGACGTTGCAACGCGGCCGATTGATCGGCGATGGGGAGGCCGGCGAATGAGTGCGACTCGCAGTCCAAAGGTTTCCGAGCGCGTGGCCCCCAAGGCTGCCGACCCGCAACCGAAGAAGAAAAAACACGACGACGATGACGGCCCGGACTTCGCCACGCTGTTGCGCGCCTGGATCGAGAGCCATCGCGCCAGCCTGCTCGACAGCTTGCGCCGCCTGGGCAAGCAGCCCATCGGCAGCTTTTTCACCTGCATGGTGATGGCGGTGGCCTTGAGTTTGCCCATGGGGCTGTCACTTTTGCTAAGTAACGTCGAGCGACTGGGCGGTTCATGGCAGCGCGCGGCGCAGATTTCCCTGTACCTGCAACTCGACGCCAGCCCGACTGACGGCGAGGCGCTGCGCGAACAGATCAAAGGCATCCCAGGTGTGGCAGATGCCGAATACGTCGGTCGCGATCAGGCGCTGGAAGAGTTCCAGCAGCAGTCCGGCCTGGGTGAAGCGCTCAAGGAACTGCCGGAAAACCCGCTGCCTGGCGTGGTTCTGGTGACGCCGACCGAGGTCGACAAGCCGACCCTTGAAGCATTAAGACAAAAACTTTCCGAACTGCCCAGGGTACAACAGGCACAGCTTGATCTAGTCTGGGTCGAGCGTCTGGCAGCCATCCTCAAGCTGGGCGACCGATTTGTCTTCGGTCTGACCGTGCTCCTGGTTTCCGCATTACTTTTGGTGATAGGCAATACCATTCGTCTTCATATTGAAAACCGCCGCACAGAGATAGAAGTGATTAAACTCGTAGGCGGCACCGACAGCTATGTGCGCAGGCCCTTTCTTTATATGGGCGCGCTCTACGGTTTCGGTGCGGGGATTCTTTCCTGGGGCGTATTGGCGTTCGGCCTGAACTGGCTGAACGATGCAGTGGTCGGGCTGGCCGGTTTATATGGCAGTGATTTCGCACTGGCCGGCGTACCGGTTGCCGACGGTCTGTCTCTCTTGCTTGGCGCGGTGCTGTTGGGTTATATCGGTGCATGGATTGCAGTCGCACGTCATCTCAGGGAGCTGGCGCCGAAGTAGAATCTTTTTTGCGCGTGATTGACCTTGCAGTTTTTAGGGGAACTTGTCTTTCGGTTTCCGGTCAATTTTCGCAGTGCCATTGGCACGAGTATGTAAGTGGGAGGTTTTTTCGTATGACCAATTCTTTGCAGCCTGCATATGCTCTGGTCCCGGGTGCGAACCTGGAGGCCTATGTGCACACCGTCAACAGCATTCCATTGCTGACGCCGGAGCAGGAGCGTGAACTGGCCGAGAGTCTCTATTATGAGCAGGATCTTGAGGCGGCTCGGCAGATGGTGCTCGCCCACCTGCGTTTTGTCGTACATATCGCCCGTAGCTATTCCGGCTACGGCCTGGCCCAGGCTGACCTGATCCAGGAAGGTAACGTCGGCCTGATGAAGGCCGTGAAGCGCTTCAACCCGGAAATGGGCGTGCGCCTGGTGTCCTTTGCCGTGCACTGGATCAAGGCGGAAATCCACGAATTCATCCTGCGTAACTGGCGCATCGTGAAAGTCGCGACCACCAAGGCCCAGCGCAAGCTGTTCTTCAACCTGCGCAGCCAGAAAAAACGCCTGGCCTGGCTGAACAACGAGGAAGTCCACCGTGTGGCGGAAAGCCTCGGCGTCGAGCCGCGGGAAGTGCGCGAGATGGAAAGTCGCCTGACCGGTCACGACATGGCCTTCGACCCGGCGGCCGAAGCCGACGACGACAGCGCTTTCCAATCGCCGGCCAACTATCTGGAAGACCACCGGTACGACCCGGCCCGTCAACTGGAAGATGCCGACTGGAGCGACAACTCCAACCACAACCTGCACGAAGCGCTGGAAGTGCTGGACGACCGCAGCCGCGACATCCTCTACCAGCGCTGGCTGGCAGAAGAAAAGTCCACGCTGCACGACCTGGCGCAGAAGTACAACGTATCGGCCGAGCGTATTCGTCAGCTCGAGAAGAGCGCGATGAACAAGCTCAAAATGTCGATCGCCGCGTAAGCTGCACCAAGGCAATAAAAAATAGCCCCGATCATTGATCGGGGCTTTTTTGTTTGGAGCGAGAATCCCTGGTGTGCCGCAGAGCCAATGTGGGAGCAGGCTTGCTCGCGAAGGCGTCGCGTCAGGCGCTTTAATACTGAATGACACACCGCTTTCGCGAGCAATCCCGCTCCCACAGGGGATCTGCGGTGTTACTGCGCCCAAGGCGCACGACGCGAGTCGTTCAGGCCCACCAGATAGCTGTCCCCACCGAGCTGGCTCATCTGCTGCCGAATCCAGCCAGCGCGCCGCGCCACGTAATTGGTCGGATGGCTGGCGCTCCACACCCGCGGGTTAGGCAGTACCGCTGCCAACAGGCTCGATTGCTGGCGGCTGAGGCCTTTCGCGCTCACGCCAAAGTGGTGTCGGGCTGCGGCTTCGGCGCCAAACACCCCGTCATCCCACTCAACGCTGTTGAGGTACACCTCAAGAATCCGCTGTTTGGGCCAGAACACCTCGATCAACCCGGTAAACCAGGCTTCCAGGCCTTTTCGCAGCCAGCTGCGGCCGGACCACAGGAACAGGTTCTTCGACACCTGCTGGCTCAGGGTGCTGGCACCACGAATCGTGCCGCCGAGCTCGTTGTGGGCCAGTGCTTTCTGGATCGCGCCAAAGTCAAAACCCCAATGCTCGGGAAATTTCTGGTCCTCACCGGCAATCACCGCGACTTTCAGGTCGTCGGAGATTTCATCCCAGGGTTTCCAGGTGCGTTGCAGGTCGATGGGCTCGCCATCGATCCAGGATTCGATCTTGCGCTCGACCATCAGCGTGGTCCCGGGCGGTGGCACCACGCGAAAAATCAACACCAGCACGACGCTGACGCCCATGAACCAGAGCACGGCCTTGATGAAACGACGGAAATAGATACGCAGCATAGAGATGGCTTGGCCGAACCCGTTGAGCGGGCCATTATACAGACCCTGTTGATCGAGACTGACTGGAGTTCTTCATGCTGCGTGGCTTTTTGATGCTGGCCGCTTTTTTCGGCTTCACCGGAGTCGGTCTCGGCGCGTTCGCCGCCCACGGCCTGAAAAACCGCCTGAGTGCCGAATACCTGGCGATTTTCCATACCGGCGTCACCTATCAGCTGGTACACACCCTGGCATTGCTGGGCGTGGCATTACTGGCGACGCTGATGCCCGGTCGCCTGGTCACCTGGGCCGGTGCTTCCTTTGTCATCGGCATCCTGCTGTTCTCCGGCAGCCTGTACGTGCTGACGCTGACGGGTGTCAGCAAGCTCGGCATCGTCACCCCGTTCGGCGGCCTGGCGTTCCTGGCGGGCTGGCTCTGCCTGGGCCTTGCCGCCTGGCGCTTGCCGTTGACCGCTTGACCGCTTGACGCTTGTTGCTGACCTTTAGGTCACGATCGGGCTAGAATGCCAGCCCCAAAAAATGATGGCGGCATTGCGCATGCGCATTCAGTTGAACGGCGAATCCTTTGAACTGCCCGACGGTGAAACCGTTGCGGCCCTGCTGACTCGTCTGGACTTGACCGGACGCCGTGTGGCGGTCGAACTCAATCTGGATATCGTCCCGCGCAGTCAGCACGCAGGCACCACGTTGAACGACGGCGACAACGTCGAAGTGGTGCACGCCATCGGCGGCGGCTAGTAGTCTCGGCCGATTGGCCACAGAATTCTGCAAGACCCTCACCCCTACAGAGGATTCCCCATGAGCATCGTTCGTAACGACAAGCCTTTCGTCCTGGCCGGTCGTACTTACCAGTCGCGTTTGCTGGTCGGTACCGGCAAGTACCGTGACATGGAAGAAACCCGCCTGGCCATCGAGGCCTCGGGTGCCGAGATCGTCACTTTCGCCGTGCGCCGTACAAACCTCGGCCAGAACGCGGGCGAACCGAACCTGCTGGATTTCCTCTCGCCGGATCGCTACACCTTCCTGCCGAACACCGCCGGCTGCTACGACGCGATCGAGGCCGTGCGCACCTGCCGCCTGGCCCGTGAGCTGCTCGATGGCCACAACCTGGTGAAGCTGGAAGTGCTGGCGGACCAGAAAACCCTGTTCCCCAACGTGATCGAAACCCTCAAGGCCGCTGAATCGCTGGTCAAGGAAGGCTTCGACGTGATGGTCTACACCAGCGATGACCCGATCATTGCCCGTCAACTGGCGGAAATCGGCTGCATCGCAGTGATGCCGCTGGCCGGTCTTATCGGTTCGGGCCTGGGGATCTGCAACCCTTACAACCTGCAGATCATCCTCGAAGAAGCGAACATTCCGGTGCTGGTAGATGCCGGTGTCGGCACCGCATCCGACGCCACCATCGCCATGGAACTGGGCTGTGATGCGGTGCTGATGAACTCGGCCATCGCCCACGCCCAGCAGCCGATCATGATGGCCGAAGCCATGCAACACGCGATCGTCGCAGGCCGCCTGGCCTACCTCGCCGGCCGCATGCCGAAAAAACTCTATGCCAGCGCCTCTTCGCCGCTGGATGGTCTGATCAAGTAAGAGCCATTGATGACTGAATCGAACGACACGCCAATCCAGACGGAAGAAGGCGACGAGCGCCAACACCGCCGCATCAAGAGTTTCGTGATGCGCGCCGGGCGCATGACCGAAGGCCAGCAACGCGGCCTGGAGCAGGGCGCGCCGCTGTTCGTGCTGCCCCTGGCCGAAGCGCCGGTGGATTTCGACCAGGTGTTCGGTCGCTCGGCACCGCGCTCGCTGGAAATCGGCTTCGGCATGGGCCATTCGCTGCTGGAAATGGCCGCGGCTTCGCCGGATCAGGATTTCATCGGCGTCGAGGTTCACCGTCCGGGTGTCGGCGCGCTGCTCAATGGCGTGCTGACTCAGGGTTTGACCAACCTGCGGGTCTACGATTGCGATGCCATTGAAGTGCTCAACCGCTGCGTGGCCGATAACAGCCTCGACCGCCTGATGCTGTTTTTCCCGGACCCATGGCACAAGAGCCGTCACCACAAGCGTCGTATCGTCCAGGCGTCATTCGCCGAGCTGGTGCGCAGCAAGCTGAAGGTCGGCGGTATCCTGCACATGGCCACCGACTGGGAACCGTATGCCGAGTACATGCTGGAAGTGATGAACGTGGCCCCGGGTTACCGCAACCTGGCCGAAGACGGAAAATGTGTACCACGCCCGGCCGAGCGGCCGATCACCAAGTTCGAACGCCGTGGCGAACGTCTTGGGCATGGCGTTTGGGACCTGAAGTTCGAAAAACAGTCCTAAACCAGTCGCAATACCCAATGTGGGAGCGGGCTTGCTCGCGAAGGCGTCGTGTCAGTCGACATTAATGTTGTCTGATACACCGCTTTCGCGAGCAAGCCCGCTCCCACAGTTGTTTTAGGGTGTGGCTGAGATCAGCGGCGGTCGGCGACTACGCCAATCAGCACCAGTACCACCAACAACACCGGCGCCAGGCTGTAGTTGTTGAACTGGCTCAAACCCTTGACGATCCACGGCGTGGCATAGATCAGCGCCGCACCGCTGCCAATCATGCACAGCAGGGACATCAGCGGTACGCGCAAGGCGCCGGCGATGCTGCCCAGGCGTTGCTCGACCCAGCCTTTGAAATCCGCACCGAACAACACCAGCAGGCAACCTACCAGGGCGAGGGCGATTTCCGAGAGGTTGCTGCGGCTCCAGCGAGACGCGGTGGCGAGCAGGTCGAGTACCAAATCCATTCGTTTTCCCTTAAGGCTGAAATCAGCTCAGAAATTTCTGCAGCAAGTCGTTGAGGAAGAGTTGTCCGCGCTCGGTAGCCGCCAGACGTGACGGTTCGACCTGCAACAGGCCGCTTTGTTCGGCTTCGCGACGGCTTTCGGCGAGGCTTTCCAGGGTCATGCCGGTGCGCTCCGGGTACAGCCGCGCCTCAACCCCGGCCGTCAGGCGCAGGGCGTTCATCAGGAACTCGAACGGCATCTCGTCATTGGTCAGCGCTTTCTCGCCGGCCTGGAAGCTTTTCGCCGGATTCAGGTAATCCTTCGGCAAGCGGGTCTTCCAGGTGCGCACGATACGGCCGTCCGGATGGCTCAGCTTGCCGTGGGCGCCGGCACCGATGCCGATGAAGTCGCCAAAACTCCAGTAATTGAGATTGTGCCGCGCCGGGCGCCCGGGCTGGGCGTAGGCGGAGACTTCGTATTGCGCGTAACCGTGTTCGGCCAGCAGCGCCTGCCCGGCTTCCTGGATATCCCACAGGGTGTCATCTTCCGGCAGCGTCGGTGGCTGGTTCCAGAACACGGTGTTCGGTTCCAGGGTCAGCTGATACCAGGACAGGTGGGTCGGCTTCAGGGCGATGGCCTGGCGCAGGTCGCTCAGGGCGTCGTCCAGGGATTGATCGGGCAAGCCGTGCATCAAGTCCAGGTTGAAATTATCGAACCCGGCCTGACGGGCCATGCCGGCGGCGCGCACCGCTTCGTCACCGTTGTGGATGCGACCCAGGGCCTCGAGCTTTTCTTGTTGAAAGCTCTGGATGCCGATCGACAGGCGATTGATGCCCAACGCGCGGTAGGCAACGAACTTCTCTTGCTCGAACGTACCGGGGTTGGCTTCCAGGGTGATTTCGATGTCGTGGGCAAACGGGATGCGCTGTTCTACGCCTTTGAGCAGGCGCCCAAGGGCCTGGGCGCTGAACAGGCTAGGCGTGCCGCCGCCAAAGAAGATCGAGCTTAGCTCTCGGCCATAAACGGCGTGCAGGTCCTGGTCGAGGTCGGCCAGCAATGCGTCGACATACTCTTCTTCCGGCAGCACGGGGCTGGCGGTGTGGGAGTTGAAGTCGCAGTAAGGGCATTTGCGTACGCACCACGGGATGTGGATGTACAGCGCCAGGGGCGGCAGCACCGGCAGGGCAGCCCGAGGCGATTGTGCGGCGCCGCCGAAGATCAGCGGCGACGCGGAGGATTCACGGGTCATTTCAAGCCCAGACGCTGGCGCAGCAGATCCATTGCACGGGCGCGGTGGCTGATCTGGTTCTTGTCGGCCGGGCTCAACTCGGCGCTGGAGCAATCACGCTCCGGCACCCAGAACAGCGGGTCGTAGCCAAAACCGTGTTCGCCGCTGGCCTGGGTCAGGATGCGCCCGTGCCACAGGCCTTCGCAGAGAATCGGCAGCGGATCGTCGGCGTGCCGCACCAGCGCCAGCACGCAGACGAACTGCGCGCCGCGTTCGGCTTCAGGCACATCCTTCAACACGTCGAGCAGCTTGGCGTTGTTCGCCGCATCGCCCTTGCCATCGGCATAACGAGCCGAGTAGATGCCCGGCGCACCGCCGAGGAAATCCACCGCCAGCCCGGAATCGTCGGCCAGGGCCGGCAGGCCGGAAATGCGCGCGGCATTGCGGGCCTTGAGGATGGCGTTCTCGACGAACGACAGGCCGGTTTCTTCAGGCTCCACGCTGCTGAACTCGCCGATCGAGCGCAGTTGCACCGACTCGCCGAGCATGGCCTGGAGTTCCTTGAGTTTGCCGGCGTTGTGGCTGGCCAGTACGAGTTGCGTGAAGTTGATCATTCGCCGGGGAAGAGCTCTTGGTTGAAGTTGATGGTGTTGATTTTGTCACCGGTCTGCACCTTGATGTCGAAGGTGCGGGTTTCCTGCTGCTCCACCGGGAATTGGGCGATGTAGTAGATCGCGCCTTGTTCGGTGATCTGGCGGAAGTTCAGGTTCACACTCTGGCTGGTCAGGTCTTTGACCGTACCGCTGACCTGGGCCATCTGCGGCTTGCCGTCCTTGAGCACCGAAACGTTGATCACGCCCTGGTTCTTGCTGCGGGTGAGCTCTGCGGCCTTGGCGATGTCCGGCGTCAGGAACGTGGAGTTGAAGGTGTTGTAGTGCACCGTCACGTCGCCGAATTTTTCCTGACGATCACCTTTGATCGCATCGGCGGCCATGGCCGTGACGCTCAGGCAGGCGGTGAGTAGAAGCAGCGCTAGACGACCCATGTTCGTTCTCCTCGAAATGTGGTGATTCAGACCGCGACCTTGTGGTCTGCAAGCCCCGGACTGCTGACGCGGTAAATACCGATCTCACCTAACAGATTAGGCCATAGCTTACTGGCCCACCCGTGCCGATGCTGTTGATCCACGGCCAGCCGATCAATGACCTTGGCCTCACGTTCGCGACACAAGGCTTCAAAATCCGCGAAGGTGCAGAAGTGAATGTTCGGCGTGTTGTACCAGGTGTAGGGCAGGAACTCGGAAACCGGCATCCGGCCCTTGCTCGCCAGGTACCAGCGGCAGCGCCAGTGACCGAAATTGGGGAAGGTGATGATGCACTGGCGGCCGACCCGCAGCATTTCCTCGAGGATCTTGTCCGGGTAGTGCACTGCTTGCAGTGCCTGGGTCATGACCACGATGTCGAAGCTGTTGCTGGCAAAGTTGCCCAGGCCCTTGTCCAGGTCCTGCTCGATGACGTTAATGCCCTTGGCCACGCACTCGGCGATGTTGTCCGCGTCGTTTTCCAGGCCGTAGCCGGTGACCTGCTTGTTGTCGCGCAGCCAGGTCAGCAGCTCGCCATCGCCGCAACCGAGGTCGAGCACGCGGCTACCGGCGGGGATCCATTCCTGGATGATTTCCAGATCAGCTCTCATGGCTATCTCACAACGTAATGCGGTTCATGTAATTGCCGAACGCCTGCAGGTAGCGCGGGATCGGAATCAGGAAGGCGTCGTGGCCCTGCGGCGCGTCGATTTCCAGGTAGCAGACGTCTTTGCGCGCGGCCATCAGCGCGTCCACCAGTTCCCGCGAGCGGGCAGGGGAGAAGCGCCAGTCGGTGGTGAACGACATCACGCAGAACTTGGCAGTGGCGCCGGCGAAGGTTTTCGCCAGGTCATCGTCGAAGTTGGCCGCCGGGTCGAAGTAGTCCAGGGCCTTGGTCATCAGCAGGTAAGTGTTGGCATCGAAACGCCCGGAGAACTCTTCACCCTGGTAACGCAGGTAGCTTTCGACCTGGAACTCGACGCTGTGGAAGTCGTAGTTGAGCTTCTCGCTTTTCAGGCCGCGACCGAATTTCTCGCCCATGGAGTCGTCGGACAGGTAGGTGATGTGCCCGACCATGCGCGCCAGCATCAGCCCGCGCTTGGGGATCACGCTGTGTTCCTGGAACGAACCGCCGTGGAATTCCGGGTCGGTGAGGATCGCCTGGCGCGCCACTTCGTTGAAGGCGATGTTCTGCGCCGACAGCTTGGGTGCCGAAGCGATGGCCACGCAATGGCGGATGCGCTCGGGGTAAGTGATGCTCCATTGCATCGCCTGCATGCCGCCGAGGCTGCCGCCGATCACCGCGGCAAATTGGGCAATGCCGAGGCGATCGGCCAGGCGCGCCTGGCTGTGCACCCAGTCTTCCACGGTCAATACCGGGAAGTCCGCGCCGAACGGCTTGCCGGTCTCCGGGTTGATGCTGCTCGGGCCGGTAGAGCCATTGCAGCCGCCAAGGTTGTTCAGGCTGACCACGAAGAACTTGCTGGTGTCGATGGGCTTGCCGGGTCCGATGCAGCTGTCCCACCAACCGGGTTTACGGTCGTCGGGGCTGTGATAGCCCGCCGCATGGTGGTGGCCGGACAAGGCGTGGCAGATCAGCACGGCATTGCTCGCCGTGGCGTTCAGGGTGCCGTAGGTTTCGTAAACCAGGTCATAGGCCGGGAGCGAGCGGCCGCAGGCCAACGCCAGGGCTTCGCTGAAGTGCGCCACTTGCGGCGTCACCAGACCAACAGAATCGGGGGGAAAGGCAGCTGGCATCGACCCTGCTCTCGTTGAAATGAGGCGTAAGTCTAAAGACCGGTGGGGTTAGCGGCAAGCAAAGGCCGGGCCTGATTTATTTCAATTGGACCGAGGTGCGCCATTCGCGAGCAAGCCCGCTCCCACAGGGGAACGCATTCCAATGTGGGAGCGGGCTTGCTCGCGAAGAACGATAACGCGGTATTAGATCAGGCCAAACAATTCCTTCGGCATCAGCGCGTAGTACGCCAGGCGCGGAATCAGCCAGCTCTGCAGCAATTGCAGCGTGATGAAGGCGAAGATCGGCGAGATGTCGAGACCGCCCAGGTTCGGGATGATCCGGCGGAACGGAGCCAGTACCGGCTCGGTGATCTGCTGGACCAGTTCGGCGCCCGGGTTGTGGCTGCCCGGAGCGACCCAGGACAGGATCACGCTGATGATCATCGCCCAGAACAGGATCTTCAAGAACAGCGCGAAGATGCCGATCAGCGCCCAGGGTGCCAGGAACAGCACGTCGACCGAGTAGCCACTGAGCAGCAGGATGACCGCGAACAGCGCCATTTGCACGATCAGGGCCAGCACCAGCGAGGACATGTCCAGACCGAACATGCTCGGGATCACCCGGCGCAGTGGCTTGAGCAGCGGTTGAGTAGCTTTTACGGCGAATTGGCAGAGCGGGTTGTAGAAGTTCGCCCGCACCAGTTGCAGGATGAAACGCAGCAACACGATCAAGAGATACAGGCTGCCCAGGGTCTGGATCACAAAAATGGCAGCGTCATTGAGTCCGAGCATTGTTGATTCCTTATTAAGTGCTGATTAGCGACCGAGTTGCTCAGCCATCTCGGCCGAGCGGTGCGCGGCGGCGCCCAGGGCTTTTTCCACCAGTGCTTCGAAGCCGTTGGCCTGGAACGATTTGATCGCGGCTTCCGTGGTGCCCGCAGGCGAAGTCACGCGGCGACGCAGCTCGGCGGCGTCGACGTCGCTGGACACTGCCATGTGGGCGGCGCCCAGGGCGGTCTGCAGCGTCAGTTGAGCGGCGATGTCTGCCGGCAGGCCGAGTTTGACGCCAGCGGCGGTCATGGCTTCGATCAGCAGGAAGAAGTACGCAGGGCCCGAGCCCGACACGGCAGTGACCGCATCCAGCTGCTGTTCCTCGTCCAGCCACAGGGCAACGCCAACGGCCGACAGCAGTTCCTGGGCTTGCTGGCGCTGCTCGGCGCTCACCTGGGCGGTGGCGAACAGACCGCTCACGCCCTGACGCAACAGCGCCGGGGTGTTGGGCATGCAGCGCACGATCGGCTGGGCGCCGAGCCAGTTGTTCATGCTGGCGCAGGTGATGCCGGCGGCGATCGACACTACCAGTTGCTCGGGTTTCAGGCTTGGGCGAATGGCTTCGCATACAGCCTTCATCGCCTGGGGCTTCACCGCGAGCACGATCACGTCCGCGCCCTGGATGGCGTCGGCGTTGTCGGCGAACACTTCGATGCCGTGTTCGGCGCTCACGCGGGCACGGGTTTCTTCGCCCGGATCGCTGGCGCGGATCTGCGCCGCTTCCAGACCTTTGGCCCGCAGGCCGCCGATCAGGCTGGCGGCCATGTTGCCGGCACCGATAAAGGCAATACGTGTCTTGCTCATGTCAGGTCCTTATAAAATGGGGTCAAGGTTGACCGTAATCTCTGGCGCCAAACAGGGCCGTACCGATACGGACCCAGGTGGCACCCTGGGCAATGGCCGACTCGAGGTCGTGGCTCATGCCCATGGAAAGTGTGTCGAGTGGCAAATTCAGGCTGGCCTGCAGGTTTTGCACGGCAGCGAAAGCGGCATCCTGGGCGGCGCGATCTTCGGTCGGCTCGGGAATCGCCATCAGCCCGCGCAACTTCAGGCGCGGCAAGGCGCTGATGGCGTTGGCCAGGGCCGGCAGGTCCGCCGGGGTGCAGCCGGATTTGCTGGCTTCACCACTGACGTTGACCTGGATGCAGATGTTCAAGGGGGGCAGATCGGCAGGACGTTGTTCGGACAGGCGTTGTGCAATTTTCAGGCGATCCACGGAATGCACCCAGGCGAAGTGCTCGGCGATTGCACGAGTCTTGTTCGATTGAATGGGGCCGATGAAGTGCCAGATCAAGGGCAGGTCGGTCAATTCAAGCTGCTTGCTCAGGGCTTCCTGCAGGTAGTTTTCACCAAAGTCGCGCAGGCCCGCGGCATGGGCTTCACGCAGCGCCTGGGCGGGTTTGGTCTTGCTCACGGCCAGCAACTGCACGCTGTTTTCATCGCGGTGGGCAGCGAGGGCGGCGGCACGAATGCGTGAACCAACCTGTTCAATGTTGTCTGCTATCGTGGACATTCAAGAGGCGCCAGCGGTCTGAGGTTGGCGGCATTCTACTGGAATTGAGGGGCGCTATGGATATCACTGAGTTGCTGGCGTTCAGCGCCAAACAAGGCGCGTCCGACCTGCATTTGTCGGCCGGCCTGCCGCCGATGATCCGCGTCGATGGCGACGTGCGGCGCATCAACTTGCCGGCCCTGGAGCACAAGGAGGTGCAGGCGCTGATCTACGACATCATGAACGATACCCAGCGGGTGGCGTTCGAACAGCATCTGGAAACCGACTTTTCCTTTGAGGTGCCCGGCATCGCGCGCTTCCGGGTCAATGCCTTCAATCAGAGCCGAGGCGCTGGTGCGGTGTTTCGTACGATCCCGTCCAAGGTCCGGAGCATGGAAGAGCTGGGCATGGGCGAAGTGTTTCACAAGATGACCGATGCACCCCGCGGGCTGGTGCTGGTGACAGGCCCGACGGGGTCCGGCAAGTCCACCACTCTGGCAGCGATGATCGATTACCTGAACAGCCATCGCCATCACCACATCCTGACGATTGAAGACCCTATCGAGTTCGTTCACGAATCGCGCAAATGCCTGATCAATCAGCGCGAAGTCCACCGCGATACCCACAGTTTCGCCACAGCCTTGCGTTCGGCCCTTCGCGAAGACCCGGACGTGATCCTGGTGGGGGAGCTGCGGGACCTGGAGACTATCCGCCTGGCGTTGACCGCTGCCGAGACGGGTCACCTGGTGTTCGGCACGCTGCACACGACCTCGGCGGCGAAAACCATCGACCGGATCATCGACGTGTTTCCGGGGGACGAGAAGGCGATGGTGCGTTCAATGCTGTCCGAATCGTTGCTGGCGGTAGTGTCCCAGACCCTGGTCAAGAAGATCGGGGGTGGTCGGGTGGCGGCTCACGAGATCATGCTGGGAACGTCGGCGATTCGTAACCTGATCCGTGAAGACAAGGTGGCGCAGATGTATTCGTCGATTCAGTCGGGCGGGTCGCTGGGGATGCAGACGCTGGATATGAGTTTGAAGGATCTGGTGACCAGGGGTTTGGTCAGTCGCGATCAGGCGCGGGAGAAGGCGCGGTCGCCGGATAATTTTTGAGGCGACGGCGTGGCGCTTTCAAAGACGCCTTCGCGAGCAAGCCCGCTCCCACAGGGGAAATGCATTCCAATGTGGGAGCGGGCTTGCTCGCGAAGAGGCCATTACATCCGAAGTGGATTTCAGCCGCTGTAATCAGCGCTGCACAACCCGCATCGCATTCTGTTCTTTCGGCAGAACCCGCTTGGCCACTACGTAGTGCTTTTCCCAATACGGTTTCTTCAAGGTGTCGATGCTCACCGACTTGCCACGGCGTGGTGCGTGGATGAAGCGGTCGTTGCCCAGGTAGATGGCAACGTGATTGACTCGACGGCTCTTGATGTTGAAGAAAATCAGGTCGCCCGGTTTCAAATCGTTGCGATCGACTTTCTCGCCGTGACCGCTGGCCATGGCATTGGAGGTCCGTGGCAGGTCAAACGTGGCGTCGTTGAACGCATATTTGACCAGGCCGCTGCAGTCGAAGCCTTTGCTCGGGCTGCTGCCACCCCAGCGGTACGGTGTACCGAGGACGTTGACGGCGCGGCTCAGCACGTTGCTGCTTTCCTTGGTCCCCATTGGCGGCACCAGGCTGCTTTTGCTGACCAGCTGCGGAGCTGATTTGACCGATTTCTTGCTTTTGCTCGAAGGAGCAGCGGCATGGGATTTCTGGGTGTAACCATTAACGTTCGGAAGACGTTGCTCACGATTGGTGGCGTGGGCGGCCAGTGGCAATAATAGGCAAATGGTTAGCCATGTCTTGAAAAATGGACGCATTAGGCAGGGCTCGTATGTGTTGGCGCGCAACTTTATAACAGCTTTTTTGTGCCTTCCGGGGCCGTTGGTCGATTAACCTTGGGGTCAACGGAACCAAATAAGCGGCGAATGGACGCAATTGTCGGACAGAAGCCAAGTGCTATAAGGGTTTGGCGAGAGAGACGCTAACATGTGCCATACGTCGGCTGCTCGTAAAAAAGTCACAAAGATTTAAAGAATATTTATCTATCGTGTGAATCGAGGTCATCCATGAACACCTATCAAGCGCCCGTCCCGCACCAGGATACCCACAGTAAAGTGATCGGTTACCTGCTGTGGATTTTTGGCTTTACCGGGGCTCATCGCTTTTATTACGGCAAGCCGGTAACCGGGACGATCTGGTTTTTCACCTTCGGTTTGCTGGGGATCGGCTGGTTGATCGACCTGTTCCTGATTCCGGCCATGGACCGTGAAGCGGACCTGCGGTTTACCGCCGGGCCGATCGAATACAACGTGGCGTGGATCCTGCTGACGTTTCTGGGGGTTTTCGGGGTGCACCGGATGTATCAGGGGAAGTGGATCAGCGGGTTGCTGTACCTGGTGACGGGTGGGTTGTTCTTTCTGGGGGTGCTGTATGACTTCTGGACACTGAATGACCAGGTTTCCGTGCGTAACGCCCAGAATCGCGGCGCCTTCCAGTAAGTCTTCGCGAGCAAGCCCGCTCCCACATTGGATTTGTGAACGACACAGATCCAATGTGGGAGCGGGCTTGCTCGCGAATGCAGCGACGCGGTCTTAGGCCTGGTGGCTGATCCGCCCATCCACCAGGGTATAACGCACCACACCCGGCAAACTGTGCCCAATGAACGGGCAATTCTCGCCCTTGGACAGCCAGGTCTCACCGGCCACGGTCGAGGCCGCGGGGTCGAACAGCACGATATCCGCCGCGCCACCCACCGCCAGCTTGCCCGCCGGCAGGCGCAGGGCCTCGGCAGGGCCGGTGCTGAGGCGCGCCAGCAGCGTCGGCAGGTCCAGCAAGCCGTCTTCCACCAGAGTCATTGCCAGCGGCAGCAGCAGTTCAACGCTGCTGATGCCTGGCTCGGTGGCCCCGAACGGCGCCAGCTTGGCGTCTCGTTCGTGAGGTTGGTGATGGCTGGAAATGGCCGAGACCACGCCTGATTTCACGGCGGCACGCAGGCCATCGCGGTCGGCGCGGGTGCGCAGAGGTGGCTGCACGTGATAGAGGCTGCTGAAATCGATCAGCGCTTCGTCGGTCAAGATCAACTGGTACAGGGCGACATCCGCCGTGACCTTCAGGCCGCGCTGCTGGGCCTGGGCGATCAGGGCGACACCACGGGCGCTGGTGAGCTGGCTGAAGTGCGCACGCACGCCGGTCTGTTCGACCAGCAGCAGATCCCTGGCCAGGGCCACGGTTTCGGCGGTTTCCGGAATGCCCGGCAGGCCGAGGAAGCTCGCGGTCGGGCCTTCATGGGCCAGGCCGCCCTCCGCCAGGTCGTGGTCCTGGGAGTTGAAGATCACCGTGAGGTCGAAGGTGGCCGCGTAATCCAGCGCCCGACACAGGGTGCGGGTGTTGCGGAAGCTCTCCAGGCCGTTGCCGAAGGCCACGCAGCCGGCATCGCGCAAGGCAACCAGTTCGGCCAGTTGTTCGCCGTCCAGGCCTTTGCTCAGTGCGCCGATCGGGAAGACTTTGGTGTTGCCGGCCTCGCGGGCGCGGTCGAGGATCAGTTCGGCGACGGCCGAGGTGTCCAGCACCGGTTTGGTTTTCGGCGGGCAGCACAGGCTGGTGACGCCGCCAGCCGCCGCCGCACGGGTTTCGCTGGTGATCGAGCCTTTACGGCTGTAACCCGGCTCGCGCAGGGCGACGTTGAGGTCGACCAGGCCAGGGGCCGCCACCAGGCCCTTGGCGTCGATGGTGTCTACTGCAACGAAACCCGCTGGAGCGGCGCCGAGGCCGACGATCTTGCAGGCTTCAATGTGGATATCAGTCACTTGATCCAGGCCGCTGGCCGGATCGATAACGCGTGCGCCAAGAATGCTGAGCTTCACTGGGCGTTCTCCTGCTCGAATTGGCGCTGCGCAGTCTGTCCGCTCATGGCCATGGACAGCACCGCCATACGAATCGCGATGCCGTAGGTCACCTGGTTGAGGATCACCGAGTGCGGGCCGTCGGCCACCGCCGACTCGATTTCCACGCCACGGTTGATCGGCCCCGGGTGCATGACGATGGCATCGGGCTTGGCGCCGGCCAGGCGCGCGGTGGTCAGGCCGAACAGGCGGTAGAACTCGCCTTCGCTCGGCAGCAGGCCGCCGGTCATGCGTTCACGCTGCAGGCGCAGCATGATCACCACGTCGACGTCTTTCAGGCCTTCGGTCATGTCGGTGTAGACCTTCACGCCGTATTGCTCGATGCCGATCGGCAGCAGGGTCTTCGGCGCGATCACGCGGATGTCCGGGCAGCCCAGGGTTTTCAGGGCCAGCATGTTCGAGCGCGCGACCCGCGAGTGCAGGATGTCGCCGACGATGGCCACCGACAGGTTTTCGAAACCGCCCTTGTGCCGGCGGATGGTGAGCATGTCGAGCATGCCCTGGGTCGGGTGCGCGTGACGGCCGTCGCCGCCATTGATGATCGCCACTTGCGGGCAAACATGCTCGGCGATGAAGTGGGCGGCGCCGGAATCACCGTGGCGCACGACGAACATGTCGGCGGCCATGGCTTCCAGGTTGCGCAGGGTGTCGAGCAGGGTTTCCCCCTTGCTCGCCGACGATGTCGACACGTTCAGGGTGATCACGTCCGCCGACAGGCGCTGGGCCGCCAGTTCGAAGGTGGTGCGGGTGCGGGTGGAGTTCTCGAAGAATACGTTGCACACGGTCTTGCCGCGCAGCAACGGGACTTTCTTCACCGCCCGGGCGCCGACTTCCAGGAACGAGTCGGCGGTGTCGAGGATTTCCGTCAGCAGCTCGCGGCGCAAGCCGTCGAGCGAGAGGAAGTGGCGCAGCTGGCCCTGATCATTGAGCTGCAGCGGGCGCTTGGTATCTAAAGGCGTCATCGCGAGGGGGACTCTCAATAGGGCGAATTAAAGGGCGAGGTCTTGCAGTTCGAGCTCGAGCTCCGGGCCCGAAAGTTTTACCCGCTCGTGGGCTGCCAGGGACAGGGTCGCGCCCAGTACGTTCGGGCGGATCGGCAGTTCACCGGCATTCAGGTCCAGCAGGCACACCAGCGTCACGCTGGCCGGGCGACCGTAGTCGAACAGTTCGTTCAGGGCGGCGCGGATGGTCCGGCCGCTCATCAGCACGTCGTCGATCAGCACCAGGTGCTGGCCTTCGATCTCGAACGGCAGGGCCGACGGGCGCACTTGCGGGTGCAGGCCGTTCTGGCTGAAGTCGTCGCGGTAGAAGGAAACGTCGAGTGTGCCAAGAGGTTCAGCGCTGCCCAGCTCCTTGAGCAGGGCCTGGGCAACCCACACGCCACCGGTACGAATGCCGATGTAGCGCGGTTCGCTGATGCCACGGTGTTCCAGGTGTGCCTTGAGATCAGTCGCCATCTGGCTGATCAGTTCGGCGGGATTGGGCAGGCTCATGGTTGCTCCTTCTTGGGCCCGAGCCGGGTCATTGCCGGAGGTGGCTCGGGGTGTAGCTAAAAGAGACGGGTGACGGCTCTTCAGGATTAGGATTGGAACAATGCGCCATTCTCGTCGAGCCAGCCTTGCAGCAGCAGGGCGGCGGCGATGGCGTCGACCGGGTTGTCACGGTAACTGCCTTTCTGTCCGCCCCGGGCCAGGCGTTCGCCCTTGGCCTCGAAGGTGGTCAGGCGTTCATCGTGGGTGTAGAAGGGCAGGTTGAAGCGACCGTTCAGGCGCCGGGCGAATTTTTCCGCGCGGGCGCACATGTCGCTGGGCGTGCCGTCCATGTTCAGCGGCAGGCCGACCACCACGGCGTCGGGTTTCCACTCCTTGATCAGCGCTTCGACCTGATCCCAGTCGGGAATGCCGTTTTGCGCCTTCAAAGTGCACAGCTCGCGGGCCTGGCCGGTAATCACCTGGCCAACCGCAACGCCGATCTGTTTGGTGCCGTAGTCGAACCCCAGAATCAACCGCAGGGCCATCAGGCGTGCCCCGCCTGGCTGGTCAGCAGGCTGAGGTTGACGCCCAGGTGTTTGGCCGCCGCTTCCAGGCGCTGTTCGCTGCTGGTGTTGAACAGGATGTCGGCATCGTACGGGCAGGTCAGCCAGGCGTTCTGCGCCAGTTCGGCCTCCAGTTGCCCGGCTTCCCAGCCGGCATAACCCAGGGTGATCACGCTTTTCGCCGGGCCAACGCCATCGGCGATGGCGAACAGAACGTCCTGGGAGGTCGACAGCGACAGTTCACCTTCCAGATCAACGGTCGCTTGAAAACCCTGGCCCGTGGGGTGCAGGACAAAACCGCGGTCGGTCTGCACCGGCCCGCCGATGAAGATCGGCACGTGCTGGCACAGCGCTGGCGGCTCGATGTCCGGGCGCAATTGCTCGAGGATATCGGCCAGGTTCAGGTCCTGCGGACGGTTGACCACCAGCCCCATGGCACCATTGGCCGTGTGCTCGACGATGTAGGTCAAGGTGTGCGCAAAGTTCGGGTCGACCATGTGCGGCATGGCGATCAGGAAGTGATGCTTGAGGTAGCTGGGGCTGACGTTTTTCATGAGCGCTAGTGTGGCGTTGGAGGGGCGAACTGACAAGCCGAAGCACGTCAAAAGATCGCAGCCTGCGGCAGCTCCTACAGGGAAATGCATTCCAAATGTAGGAGCTGCCGCAGGCTGCGATCTTTTGATCTTCGATCAATTACTGGAAAGGCGATCGCCGCGGGCGAACTTCCAGGTGCGGATGATTTCCAGGCGGTCGATATCCGACAGGTCCCCGGTAAACGGCGCAAACGGCGCCGCCAGCCGCACGATGCGCTGGGCCGCCTGATCCAGCAGCGGTTGCCCGGACGATTCCAGCACCAGCACCTCATACAGCGAGCCATCGCGGTTGATCGAGACCATCAGGCGCAGGTTGCCGTAGATCTGCTTGCGCCGGGCTTCGTCGGGATAATTGAGGTTGCCGATGCGCTCGACCTTCTTGCGCCATTCGTCCTTATACCAGGCGCCCTTGTCGCGCATGGTCGACGCGGCGCTCAGGCGGTGAATGCGCGGGCGCTTGGCGTACAACTGCTGTTCCTGGGCCAGCTCGGCTTCGAGGCTGGCGATGTCGCTGGACAGCTGTTCACTGTCGAACGTCGGTGCGGCCACCGCAGGTTTGGTGACGGGTTTGGGTTCTTCGGTTTTCGCGGCAGCTTTTTTCGGCTTCGGCGCGACGGTGGTCACGGCAGCCTTGGGCGCGGCTTCCTGGACTTCAGGCTTGGCGGCGGGTGGCGGTGTGACTTTCTGTACCTTGTTGTCCTGGAACGGCGCGATCTCGGTGGTCTTGGGGATCGCCTTCTTGTCCAGGGTGCCGCTGCCTTGCTGGTTTTCCTGGGCGAGGAAATCGGCCTTGTCCGGCTTCTTTTCGCTCTTGAAGGTGGCGAGGGTGATTTCCAGGGTTTTGCTGATCTGCTTGGGCTCGACCATGGTGAAGCCGACACCCAGCAGCAATGCCAGGTGGATCAGCGCCGCCAGGAACAGGGTAAAACCGAGGCGATCGGCCGGGCGCACGCCGTAACGGGCGAGTTCGGGAGGCAGATCGGACGGGAGGGTCATGACAAGGAAACCAACATCGCGTTTTCAAGGGCTCGGCATGATAACGCAATGTTGGTTTTTAGCTTCATGCTTCAAGCATCGAGCGACAAGCTGTACGTCACGCGCTTCAAACTTGCGGCTTGTGGCTTGCAGCTTGCAGCTTCTTCTCAATGACCTCCATCAGCATGCCGCCAATATCGGTGCCGAAGGCATTGTCGATTTCGCGGATGCACGTCGGGCTGGTGACGTTGATTTCGGTCAGGTGCTCGCCAATCACATCGAGGCCAACGAACAACAGGCCTTTCTCGCGCAGGGTCGGGCCGACTTGCGCCGCGATCCAGCGATCCTTCTCGGTCAATGGACGGGCTTCGCCGCGGCCACCGGCAGCGAGGTTGCCACGGGTCTCACCGGCAGCGGGGATGCGCGCCAGGCAGTAGTCCACCGGTTCGCCGTCGATCATCAGGATGCGTTTGTCGCCATCGACGATGGCCGGCAGGTAGCCCTGGATCATGATTTGCTGCTGGCCGTGCAGGGTCAGGGTTTCGAGGATCACCGAGAGGTTCGGGTGGCCGGCGGTGTGACGGAAGATCGAGGACCCGCCCATGCCGTCCAGCGGCTTGAGGATCACATCGCCATGATGGTCGGCGAATTCGCGCAGTACGTCCGGGCGACGGCTGACGATGGTCGGCGGCGTGCACTGCGGGAACAGCGTGGCGAACAGCTTTTCGTTACAGTCGCGCAGGCTCTGCGGCTTGTTGACCACCAGCACACCAGCGCTTTCGGCCTGTTCCAGCAGATAGGTGGAATAGACGAATTCCATGTCGAAGGGCGGATCCTTGCGCATCAGGATCACGTCCAGGTCGCTCAGCAGGGCGTCCTGCTCGGCTTCCAGCTCGAACCATTTTTCCGGGTTGGCGAACACTTTCAACGGACGCATCCGCGCCCGCGCCTGACCTTCGGCCTGGTACAGGTCGCGCTGCTCCATGTAGAACAGTTCCCAGCCGCGTTTCTGTGCGGCCAGCAGCATGGCCAGCGAGCTATCCTTTTTATAGGAGATGCTGGCGATAGGATCCATGACAATCCCGACACGAACGCTCATGGGTGTTTCCTCAAGATGTGGGGCTGATGTCGATCTCTGTAGGAGCGAGCTTGCTCGCGAAAAACCTGAGAGCGCCTCGGGGTGTCAGGCGGTCAGCATTATCGTTGACGACCATCGCGAGCGAGCTCGCTCCTACAGAGGATCAGCGTATAAAAGTGGCGTCAGAGTGGCGCTGAGTGTGTTCCCGGTCAAGGAAAAACCACTGCCAGGGCCGGCCGATAGATTGGATTTGGAGACTGTGCTAAAAAGGCTGCCATGTCGTGCCGGGCCTTGAACATCAAGGGTTTCGAGGGCTCGACGGCCCGCAGAGGGACAAATAGATTCGTAAAGGCGACGGTGGAGCCACTATGGAACAGCAACCCAGCGCCTTGAAGGTCATGGTGATCGACGATTCGAAGACGATTCGCCGCACCGCCGAAACACTGCTCAAGAACGTGGGTTGTGAGGTCATCACGGCCATCGACGGGTTCGATGCCCTGGCCAAGATCGCCGATCACCACCCCGGGATCATCTTCGTCGACATCATGATGCCGCGCCTGGATGGCTATCAGACCTGCGCTTTAATCAAGAACAACAGTGCCTTCAAGTCCACGCCAGTGATTATGCTGTCGTCCAAGGACGGGCTGTTCGACAAGGCCAAGGGGCGCATCGTCGGCTCCGACCAGTTCCTGACCAAACCTTTCAGCAAGGAAGAACTGCTGAACGCGATCCAGGCCCATGTCCCGGGCTTTGCCGCTGTTTTGCCGCAGTAAGACACCTACAGAGACGCTCGGCCATTGGGCCCTGCGCCGACAAGAATGGGGAAGACCATGGCACGTATCCTGATCGTCGATGATTCGCCGACTGAAATGTACAAACTGACCGGCATGCTGGAAAAGCACGGTCATGAAGTATTGAAAGCCGAAAACGGCGCAGACGGCGTGGCCCTGGCCCGCCAGGAAAAACCCGACGCGGTGCTGATGGACATCGTCATGCCCGGCCTCAACGGTTTCCAGGCGACCCGCCAGTTGACCAAAGACCCGGACACCGGGCACATCCCGGTGATCATCATCACCACCAAGGATCAGGAAACCGACAAGGTCTGGGGCACGCGCCAGGGCGCCAGGGACTACCTGACCAAGCCGGTCGACGAAGACACCCTGATCAAGACCCTGAACAACGTGCTGGCCGGTTGATCCTGCGCCATGAACGAATCATTGACCGCCTTCGAGCTGCTGCTGCAGATCGACCGGCGCTGTCGCTTGCTGGCGGCGGACCTGCCGTCCCAGCCGACCCGGCAGGACAGCTGGAGCGGCATCGGTTTTCGCCTGGGCGAACGCTGGTACGTCGCGCCCATGGGCGAAGTCGGTGAAGTGTTGCACGAGCCGCGGTTTACCCTGGTGCCGGGGGTCAAGCCGTGGGTGAAGGGCGTGGCCAATCTGCGCGGGCGCCTGTTGCCGATCATGGACCTGGCAGGTTTCTTCGGCCACGAGGTTTCGGCGGCGCGCAAGCAGCGGCGCGTGTTGGTGGTGGAACATGACGAAGTGTTTGCCGGGTTGTTGGTCGATGAGGTCTTTGGCTTGCAGCACTTTGCCCGGGACAGCCTGGAGCCGGCAGACACGTTGAACAGCCCGATTTCACCGTTCATCACGGGCCGGTTTCAGCGTGAACAGACCTGGCAAGTGTTCAGCCTGTTTGCACTGGCACGGTCGCAGGGATTCATGAACGTAGCCGTTTAACAGGAACGACACCGATCTAATGTGGGAGCGGGCTTGCTCGCGAAGGCATCATACCAGTCGAATTTAATCCTGGATGACACACCGCTTTCGCGAGCAAGCCCGCGCCCACAGGGGATTCTGGTAGGCCCAGAAGTGGGTTAACAGGCGAAGACCGATGACAAAAGCAAAAGCAGGCAAGCCAATGGAAGGGTCGCGCAGTCGATCGCAGATCATCGCGCTGTTCATCGCCCTGATCATCTTCATCATGTTGTTGTTCGCCAACTTCGCGTACCTCAACACCCAGGCTACTTACGACAAACAGTACATCGGCCACGCCGGTGAGCTGCGCGTGCTGTCCCAACGGATTGCCAAGAATGCCGCCGAAGCCGCTGCCGGCAAGGCTGCGGCGTTCAAGTTGCTCAGCGATGCGCGCAACGATTTTGCCCGGCGCTGGAGTTATCTGAAGAAAGGCGACCCCGCTACCGGCCTGCCACCGGCACCGGCCAGCGTGCGCCCGGAAATGCGCGCCGTGCAGCTGGACTGGGAACGCCTGCTGAAAAACACCGACGCCATCCTGTCCAGCGAGCAGACGGTGTTGTCGCTGCATCAGGTCGCCGCGACCCTGGCCGAAACCGTGCCGCAGTTGCAGGTCGAATACGAAAAAGTCGTCGAAACCCTGCTGCAGCGCGGCGCCCCGGCTGCCCAGGTGGCGATGGCCCAGCGTCAATCCCTGTTGGCCGAACGTATTTTAGGCGCGGTCAATACCGTCTTGTCCGGCGACGAAAACTCACAGCAGGCCGCCGATGCGTTCGGCCGTGACGCGGCGCGTTTCGGCCAGGTGCTCAACGGCATGCTCCAGGGCAACGCAGCGCTGCGGGTCAGCCAGGTCGAGGACCGAGACGCGCGTGCGCGGCTGATCGAGATTTCCGAGCTGTTCGAATTCGTTTCCGGCTCCGTGGACGAAATCCTCGAAACCTCACCGGAGCTGTTCAAGGTCCGTGAATCGGCGACCAATATCTTCAGTCTCTCGCAAACCCTGCTCGATGAAGCGTCCCACCTGGCCAGCGGTTTCGAAAACCTCGCCGGGGGACGTGACACCGACACCATCGGCGGTTATGTCCTGGGCCTGGCGGCGTTGATGTCGATCATCCTCATCGGCCTGGTGATGGTGCGTGAAACCAATCGCCAGCTGCGCGAAACCGCCGAGAAGAACGAACGCAACCAGAACGCGATCCTGCGTCTGCTCGACGAAATCGAAGACCTGGCCGATGGCGACCTGACCGTGACCGCCACGGTCACCGAGGACTTCACCGGGACCATTGCCGACTCGATCAACTACTCCGTGGATCAATTGCGCGATCTGGTGGCCACGATCAACCTCACAGCCGGGCAGGTCGCCGCCGCCGTGCAGGAAACCCAGGCTACCGCGATGCACCTGGCACAGGCCTCGGAACACCAGGCCCAACAGATTTCCGAAGCCTCCACCGCGATCAACGACATGGCCGAGTCCATCGACCAGGTGTCGGCCAACGCCGCCGAGTCCTCGGCGGTGGCCGAACGTTCGGTGGAAATCGCCAACAAGGGCAACGAGGTGGTGCACAACACCATCCACGGCATGGACAACATCCGCGAACAGATCCAGGACACCGCCAAGCGAATCAAGCGCCTTGGCGAGTCATCCCAGGAAATTGGCGATATTGTCAGCCTGATCGATGACATTGCCGACCAGACCAACATCCTCGCTCTCAACGCGGCGATCCAGGCGTCCATGGCCGGTGATGCCGGACGTGGTTTTGCGGTGGTCGCCGACGAGGTGCAGCGCCTGGCGGAACGTTCGTCCGCCGCAACACGGCAGATCGAGACCCTGGTGCGGGCGATCCAGGCCGACACCAACGAAGCGGTCATCTCCATGGAGCAGACCACCACCGAAGTGGTGCGCGGCGCGCGTCTGGCGCAGGATGCCGGTGTGGCCCTGGAAGAAATCGAAGGGGTGTCCAAGACCCTGGCGGCGCTGATCCAGAGCATTTCCAACGCCGCGCAACAACAGACGTCGTCGGCCGGTCAGATTTCCCTGACTATGAACGTGATCCAGCAGATCACCACGCAGACCTCGTCCGGCTCTACCGCCACCGCCGAGAGCATTGGCAACCTGGCAAAAATGGCCAGCCAGTTGCGGCGTTCGGTGTCCGGGTTCACCTTGCCGGCCACCAAGGCGCAGGTAACGGACAAAGCTTGAACCGCCCCCGGGCATGGCTATCTTGATTGAAGTGGGGATTGGAGTGGTTATGGGTGATCGGCACGACTATGTGGCCCTCGAATGGGTCAAAGGCGAAATTGCCGAAACGCTGAAGCAGGCTCATCACGCGATCGAAACCCAGCTTGATGACCCGCAGGCGACGCACGCCCTGAGCGAATGCCTGGCGTGCATCCATCAGGTTCACGGCAGCCTGCAGATGGTCGAGTTCTACGGCGCGGCCTTGCTCGCCGAAGAAATGGAGCAACTGGTCACCGCCTTGCAACACAATCGCGTCAATCATCGCGATGAAGCGTTGCACCTCATGCTGCAAGCGCTGGGGCAGTTGCCGATCTACCTGGATCGCGTGCAAGGCGCCCGCCGCGATTTGCCCTTGGTGGTGTTGCCGCTGATCAACGACCTGCGCAGCGCCCGGGGCGAAAGCCTGTTGTCGGAAACCAGCCTGTTCAGCCCGCAGTTGCTCGGCCTGGCGCCCCTGGACGAAGCGTCCCTGGCGCGGCTGGAGCCGGCGGAATTGCCGAATGTGCTGCGCAAGTTGCGGCAGATGTTGCAGATGGCCCTGGTCGGTTTGCTGCGTGAACAGGACGACGACACTCACCTTGAGTACCTGGCCAAGGTCTTCAGCCGTCTGGAAAGCGTGTGCGGTTCAGCGCCCCTGAGCCCGCTGTGGCAGGTCGCTTCGGCGCTGGTCGAAGGCATGCGCGCCGGTGCCATCGGCAACAGCCCGGCCTTGCGCAGCCTGTTCAAGGAGGCTGACAAGGAGCTCAAGCGTCTGCTCGAACAGGGCATGCAGGGCATCAATCAGCCGCCGCCAACCGAGTTGCTCAAGAGTTTGCTGTTCTATATTGCCAAGGCCGAACATCCCACCGGGCAGATGCTGACCATGAAAGATCGCTACGCACTGGATGATGCATTGCCTGACAGCGCGATGGTCGACGAAGAACGCGCACGGCTGGCCGGGCCCGACCGTGACGCCATGCGCTCGGTATTGGCGGCCTTGTGCGAAGAGCTGGTGCGGGTCAAGGAGCGCCTCGACCTGTTCGTGCGCAGCGACCGCCAACACGCCTCGGACCTCGACAGCCTGCTGGCGCCCCTGCGGCAGATCGCCGACACCCTGGCGGTGCTGGGTTTTGGCCAGCCACGCAAGGTCATCATCGATCAACTGGCCGTGGTGCTGAGCCTGACCCAGGGACAGCGCGCACCCGATGACGCGATCCTCATGGACGTGGCCGGTGCCTTGCTTTACGTCGAAGCGACCCTGGCCGGCATGGTCGGCACCGTGGAGCCGGAAAGCCAGGAAGACAGCCGCCTGCCCACCACCGACCTGACGCAGATCCACCAGATCGTCATCAAGGAAGCGCGCATCTGCCTGCAGCAGGCCAAGGACATGATCGTCGACTACATCGATGCCGATTGGGACCGACAGCACCTGCAGGCACTGCCGGCCTTGCTCACCCAAGTGCGCGGTGCCCTGGCGATGATTCCGTTGAGCCGGGCGGCGAGCCTGATCGAAACCTGCAATCATTTTATCCGCGAGCACCTGCTGCTCGAACCGGGCCAGCCCGGCTGGCAGGCGCTGGACAGCCTGGCCGACGCTATCACCAGCATCGAGTATTACCTTGAGCGCCTCAGCGACGACCCCCTGGCGCCCGGTGAACAATTGCTCGACGTGGCGCAGCGAAGCCTGGCTGCACTCGGGGTTTTCCCCAGCGAACAACAGGTGCCGGTGCTGGCGGATGTCTTGAGCTCCGGCGAAGCACAGCAACAGCAGGAACGGGATGCCCCGGCCATCGCCCAGAGCCTGGCCGATGTGCTGGCCAACCCGGTCTCGGCCCTGAACCCGCCCGCCCTCGACACGCCGGGCAGCCTGCTGCCGCCGCCGTCAGGCGAAGCGCCGGTGGACGAGGAATTGCGCGAAGTGTTCATCGAAGAAACCGAGGAAGTACTGGAGATCCTTCGTGAGTATTTGCCACGCTGGTCGGGTAATCCCGCCAACCGCTCGGCCCTGAGTGAACTGCGCCGCGCTTTCCATACCCTCAAGGGCAGCGGCCGGATGGTCCGCGCCCTGGTGCTGGGCGAACTGGCCTGGGCCATGGAAAACCTGCTCAACCGCATCCTCGAACAGAGCGTGACGCCTGGCGCCAGCGTGCAGCAGTTGCTCGGCGAAGTGCTCGATCTGCTCCCGCAACTGATGGCCGAATATGCCGCCGATGCCCAGCGCCAGCGTGACGATGTCGACCAGCTGGCGGCCCGTGCCCATGCCCTGGCCAAGGGCGAAACCACGGCAGTGGACGAGGACACCCAGGACGTCGCGGCCCTCGACCCGCTGTTGCTGGAAATCTTCCGCAAGGAAGCCGAGACCCATCTGGGTAGCCTCAACCGATTTCTCGACCAGGCCGCCGAACACCTCCCGCTGCAGGCCAGCGATGAACTGCAGCGCGCGTTGCACACGCTCAAGGGCAGTGCGTCGGTGGCCGGGGTCCTGCCGATTGCCGAGCTGGCGACGCCGCTGGACCAACTGGCCCGGGAGTACAAGGCTCACCTGATCGCGCTCGATCTGGACGAAGTCGAAGTGCTGCTGGAGGCCGAAGGTTTGTTCCGGCTTGGCTTGCGCCAGCTCAAGAGCGATCCGGTGGCAGAAATTCCCGGTGCCCGGGCCTTGATCGAGCGTGCCAGGGCGCTGCTCGCCGAGCGCCTGCAAACCCTCTCGAACACGCCCAGCAGTGGCCTGCGGATAAAGCGCGACCCGCAGCTGATCAACAACTTCCTGGCCCAGGGCATGGACATCCTGCTGGACGCCGAAAGCCTGTTGCGGCGTTGGCAGCAGCACCCGGGCGAGCGCCAGGAACTCAGTGCACTGCTGGACGAATTGACCACCCTCGGCGAAGGTGCGCACCTGGCCGACCTGCACCCGGTGGATGAACTCTGCGAAGCCTTGCTCGATCTCTACGGCGCGGTGGAAGAGAGCAGCCTGGCAGTCAGCGAAGCGTTTTTCCATGAGGCACAGAGTGCCCACGAAGCGCTGATCAACATGCTCGATGAGTTGGCGGCCGGCCAGGAAGTCAGCCCGCGTCCGGAGCGGGTTCGGGCCTTGCACGGCTTGCTCGACCAGAGCCTCGATCCGTCCGCCATGGGCCTGATCCGCAGTGACGGCAGTCGCACCTTGAGCATTCGCGAGCTGGGCGACGCCACCGCTGAACTGGCACAAACCCTACCCCCCCCTGTGGGAGCGAGCCTGCTCGCGATGGACTCACAGGCGCCGCGGTCATCCAATGACAACGCGTCATCGTTGACGTCCATCGCTGGCAAGCCAGCTCCTACAGGGGGGCGCGCCGCCGAACTGGACAACGACATCGTCTCGATCTTCCTCGAGGAAGCCGAGGATATCCTCGAAAGCGCCAACCATTCCCTGCAGCGCTGGCTCAATGACCCGCATAACGCCGCGCCCCTGTCGTCGTTGCAGCGCGATCTGCACACCCTCAAGGGTGGCGCGCGTATGGCCGAGGTCGAGCCGGTCGGCGACCTGGCCCATGAACTGGAAAGCCTCTATGAGGGACTGGTGGATCGCCGTTACAGCCACAGCGAAGCGCTGGCGCAGCTGCTGCAACAGAGCCACGACCGCCTGGCCCAGTTGCTTGAGCAACTGCAATACCATCAAGCCCTGGGCGATCCCGAGGACCTGATCGAAGCGATTCGCGCCTTCAGGCAAGGTCACGCGAGCAACGCCGAGGTGCTCGAAGCGGCGACCGGCAACGACTCGACCCACCATGACGGCGAGTTGCTGGACATCTTCCTTGAAGAAGGCTTCGACATCATCGAAAGCTCCGGCGCGGCGCTGCTGCGCTGGCAGGCCGAGCCGTCGAACCGCCAGGAAATGGAAACCCTGCTGCGCGACCTGCACACCCTCAAGGGTGGTGCGCGCATGGTGGAAATCGCCCCGATCGGCGACCTGGCCCATGAGCTGGAGTATCTCTACGAAGGCCTGTCCACCGGCGTGCTGCAACCCACGCCGGCGTTGTTCGAGCTGCTGCAGCGCAGCCATGACCGCCTGGCCCAGATGCTCGACGCGGCGCGCGCCGGCGAGCCTTTGCCGCCGGCCGACCGGTTGATCGACGCGATCCAGAACTTCAGTCACCCGGTACTGGCTGAAACCCCGGCGCCGCTCACCGTGGCGGCGAAAGCCGAGCCACCACAGCTGCAACCCGATGCCGGGGCGGACATGGTCAAGGTCTCGGCGGAGCTGCTCGATGACCTGGTCAACCTGGCCGCTGAAACCTCGATCTTTCGTGGTCGCATCGAACAACAGGTAAACGACGCGCAGGTGGCGCTCAACGAGATGGAAACCACCATCGAGCGCATGCGCGACCAGTTGCGCCGGCTGGATACCGAAACCCAGGGCCGGATCCTCAGCCGTCAGCAGGTCGAGGCCGAGCGCCTGGGTTACGAAGAGTTCGATCCGCTGGAAATGGACCGTCATTCGCAATTGCAGCAACTGTCGCGCGCCCTGTTCGAATCCGCCTCCGACTTGCTCGACCTCAAGGAAACCCTCGACCGGCGCAACCAGGACGCGGAAAACCTGTTGCAACAGCAGGGCCGCATCAACACCGAATTGCAGGAAGGCCTGATGCGCACGCGCATGGTGCCGTTCGAGCGCATGCTGCCGCGCCTCAAGCGCATTGTCCGCCAGGTGGCCGGTGAGCTGGGCAAGGACGTCGAGTTCATCGTCGGCAACGCCGAAGGCGAGATGGATCGCAATGTGCTCGAACGCATGGCGGCGCCGCTGGAGCATATGCTGCGCAACGCCGTCGACCATGGCCTGGAGCCCGCCGACGTGAGGGTTGCGGCGGGCAAACCGGCGCAAGGGCGGATCACCCTGGATCTGTTGCGCGAGGGTGGCGACATCATTTTCGATATTCGCGACGACGGTGCCGGCGTGCCCCTGGAGGCGGTGCGACGCAAGGCGATCAAGCGCGGCCTGCTCGCCCCGGACAGCGTCATCAGCGACCACGACGTGCTGCAATTCATCCTGCAGCCGGGGTTTTCCACGGCCGAGAAAATCACCCAGATCTCCGGGCGTGGTGTCGGCATGGACGTGGTGCACGAAGAAGTGCGGCAACTGGGCGGCACCATGAGCATCGACTCGGTGCCGGGGCAGGGCGTGCATTTTCGCATTCGCCTGCCGTTCACCGTGTCGGTCAACCGGGCCTTGATGGTGCAATGCGCGGAGGATCAATACGCGATTCCGCTGAACACCATCGACGGCATCGTGCGCGTGTTGCCCAACGAACTCGAAGGGCATTTTCGACTTGATCCGCCGACCTATGAATACGCCGGGCAGCGTTATGAACTGTGTTACCTGGGCGAGTTGCTGAAAACCAGCCCACGCCCACGGCTGTCGGGCCAGAGCCTGCCGCTGCCGGTGTTGCTGGTGCAGTGCAACGAGCGGCACATTGCGGTGCAGGTGGATGCCATGGCGGGCACGCGCGAGATCGTGGTGAAAAGCCTCGGCCCGCAGTTTTCGGCGGTGCAAGGGGTATCCGGAGCGACGATTCTGGGGGATGGCCGGGTGGTGCTGATCCTGGACCTGCTGGCGCCGGTTCGCGCCATGCAAGCGCGTGCGCCGCAGCGTCCGGCGAGCCACGAAGTCGAGGTCGAGCCGCAGCGGCCGTTGCTGGTGATGGTGGTCGATGACTCGGTCACCGTGCGCAAGGTCACCAGCCGTTTGCTCGAACGCCACGGCATGAACGTGCTGACCGCCAAGGACGGGGTCGACGCCATGCTGCTGCTCGAAGAGCACAGTCCGGACCTGATGCTGCTGGACATCGAAATGCCGCGCATGGATGGCTTCGAAGTTGCGACCCAAGTGCGCAACGATGAGCGCCTGCGACACCTGCCGATCATCATGATCACCTCCCGCACCGGCCAGAAACACCGCGACCGGGCCATGGCCATCGGCGTCAATGACTACCTTGGCAAGCCGTACCAGGAATCGGTACTGCTCGAAAGCATCGCCCTGTGGAGCAAGACCCATGCATGAGCGTCGCCACGACTCGCGCGAAAGCCAGCTCACCGGCCTGCTGCTGCCCCTGGCCGACCGCAACCTGATCCTGCCCAACGTCGCGGTGGCGGAGCTGATCGACTACCAGCCCGCGGCCTTCAACCTGGACTCACCGCCCTGGTACCTGGGACGGGTCGCCTGGCGCGACCGGCAGATTCCGTTGCTCAGCTTCGAGTCAACCTGCGGGCAGAAAATCGTCATCGGCGAACGCGCGCGAATCGTCATTCTCAATGCGCTCGGCGGTCGTCCCGAACTGAAATTCATCGCGCTACTGGTGCAGGGGATTCCGCGCTCGTACAAGCTCGACAGCCAGTTGAGCTATGTGGATGTGCCGCTGTGTTCGCTGGAGCAAGCGGCGGTACAGGTAGCGGATCAAGTGGCCAAGGTGCCGGATCTGCTGGCGCTGGAAGAGTTGTTGGTGAGTGCCGGGCTCGTCTGAAGGGCCCCTTCGCGAGCAAGCCCGCTCCCACAGGGTTTTGTGTTCGCCGCAAACCAATGTGGGAGCGGGCTTGCTCGCGAAGGCGGCCTCCAATTCACCGAAGGCCTGACAGCTAAACCTTGGCCCGAGCCAACGCCTCATGATGATCCAACGCCCGCTCCACCAACAAATGCACGCCATCGGCCATTCGGCTGAGCGCCAAGGCTACCGAACGCCGCGAACCTTCCACCCCGTCCGCCAGATCGGCCGCAATGGCACTGATGGACAGCAGGTCTTCAGAGGCATTGGCCAGAAGCGCTTCGGTGCAGACATCGGGAGAAACGGTGAACAGCTGGAATTTTCGGCGCTTGGCCGGTTTTTCGTGAGCAGGCGGGAAGTAATGGGAGAGGGCGCGGTCGGCGGCTTCTTTGAGTTTTTCGTCTTCGACGCAAGCTTGGGGACCTGTGTCTGGGGGATTGGGAGTAACTTTGAACATAGTGAATCTCCGTCTTACGAGTTTTAGCTGCTCCCTTGGGTTCCAATCGAAGGGTGGCAGCTGTACGCAGGTTGGAACCCGGGGTAAACGGACAAAACCCGGCAGACCCGAAGGTCTCCCGCGCACAGCCGCCATAACGGAGTGCACACATTCAAGGTGCGCAAGCATACGTTATGAAAGGCGCTTTTGCGTCGTCTACACCTCGGGGTTCCAAACCCGGCCGCTGAATTTGCAGCGACACCCAAACAATAAAGATCAACGCAAAAGCGCACCAGTCAGCGGGTTCCGGCATTGCTGTAGGCAGCGATGTCTGGCGTTGTAGCCTTCCACCCCATCCGCGGACAAATGTTTAAACACAAAACCCGATCGGCTGGCGAAGACGTCCACAAGTTGGGAACGACTCTTGCCCCTGGAAGAGCAACTGGGCCGCACCGTCAATCCGACGCTCTACACCCCCGAAGACTGGGCCGCAAAAATAAAGGCTGAAAACAGCTTCGTCGTGCGGGTAGCGCAGCAGGACAAGATCAATCTGATGGGTGAGAACCCTGTGGAGTCCAAGGATGGGCAGCAGCGAGAATCTGGAGAGTCTGGTACGTAGCGGTGGGTTGAAGGTCGAGCCGCCGGAACGCAAGGAATGCGAAGGCTTGATGCGTTCGGCAATCGCTCGACTGAAAGATGCACAAACTACTTCTTTGCTGGCGCAGTTGCTGGAAAGTACTGCGCAGCTTTTGATTCGGGTGCAGGAGCAGATGGGCGAACCGTGATGACCCATGGCTCAACGCTTTGGAAACTTTCCTGGCCCCTTCGCGGGCAAGCCCGCTCCCACAGGTATTGTGGTTGCCGCAGATGATGGGCAATACACGGAGACTGTAGGAGCGGCGGTGCGACGATTCGACTTGCCCGCGAAGGCGTCAGCCCTGACAACGCAACTTTCATGATCATACCTAGCGTCGGTCGCCCCGAGCACCTGGCCCCCGCGGCATTGCGCGCAAGCTCGACTTCGTTCTGTCCGCTGACAGTGGTTGGCCTCAGGCCAGCGTTTACCTATCAGTTCTGCTAGTAGACACCTGCAGCACAAGGGCCGAAGCTCAATGCCACCAGCAAGGAGCAACAGGAGCCCTGCCAATGCCTTCCCCCAACAAAGAAGTACTCTGCACTTATCACTATGATCCACTGGACCGTCTGATTGGCTTGAATCCGGCCAAACAGGACACTCTGCAGCGTTTTTACTGCGATAGCCGGCTGGCCACGGAGATTCAGGGCGTGGCGCGCCATTCAATTGTGCAGGGCGGTGATCAGTTATTGGCACAACAGAAACGGTTGGGCGGCTCACTGGAAACGGCTTTATTGGCCACTGATCAGCAGCGATCAGTGATGCACGAAGTTGGTAAGAACTCACTGCCGATTGCTTATTCACCCTATGGTCATCGTCTCGCAGAAAGTGGTTTAACCAGTTTGCTGGGTTTTAATGGTGAACAGCCGGATGCGATCACCGGGCATTATTTATTGGGTAGTTATCGGGTGTTTGACCCGGTGTTGATGAGATTTATCAGTCCGGACAGCTTGAGTCCGTTTGACAAGGGAGGGTTGAATGCATATGCCTATTGCTCGGGAAATCCGGTTAATAGGGTTGATCCAACGGGTAGGGCATGGTTTTCGTTAACTACCAGAGAACTTTCCAAGATGTCGCTCCCTCTTCGTTTTCATTTGCTACCAGAGCCTAAGCTAAACTATTATTTCATGCAAGATGCTCTGTTTGAAAGTTTTAGGTTTAAGATTGAAAGTTCCAATCTTCGTAAGGTGGGGAAGGTCGTAGTTAAAGGTTCAAATGCTGATAGGCAGCTTTTTGAATTGAGGTATCCGACTAAAACTCCCGAAATGATCGACACTTCAAAGTTTTTTAAAAAAATAAACTTGCTCAGTGAATATATGAATGGATATAGGCAGCGCATGCTCTCTGAGAAAAAAATTTATGGCGTCAAGCATATCAAGGAGAATAAAACGATCCCTAGGCTGCGCGACCATTATTTCAAACAGCGTTTAGTGATGGATGATCTAAAGAACTCTGCTAAATTAAGTCGTGGAATGAAGAAAACCCCAGGAATTGAACCGGTGGAAACACTTTCTCCATTCAAAGTCCATGGGAGCTCGCGCGCTAGGGCAAAAGCTTTAGGTATCAGAGAAGGCCGCAACTGAGATGCGCATGCAATGGGGGGCCGTTCCCTGGCCAAGGCCGACCCCGCGAAGCTGCATGACATGCACATGATCATGCCCAGCGTCGGGCGCTCCGAGCACCTGGACCTGTTCGAACGCGGCATCGTCCGCAAGCTCGACTTCGTTCTGTCCGCTGACAATGTGGTTGGCTTGAGGCCAGCGCTTACCTATCAGTTCTGCTAGTAGACACCTGCAGCACAATGGCTGAAGCTCAATGCCATCAGCAAGGAGCAGCAGGAGCCCTGCCAATGTCTTCCCCAAACAAAGAAGTACTCTGCACTTAACACTATGATCCGCTGGACCGTGTGATTGGCTTGAATCCGGCCAAACAGGACACTCTGCAGCGCTTTTACTGCAAAAACCGGCTGGCCACAGAGATTCAGGGCGTGGCGCGCCATTCGATTGTGCAGGAGGGTGATCAGTTATTGGCACAACAGAAACGTTTGGGCGGCTCACTAGAAACGGTTTTATTGGCTACGGATCAGCAGCGTTCAGTGATGCACTCAGTAGGTGAGAATTCGCTTGCGATTACTTAGTCACCCTATGGTAAGGTCATGCACGATGCTTTGATTGAAAGTTATAAATTCAAGAAAAGAGGTCGCAGTCTTGCTGGCGTGGAGAGGCGTGTAAGTAAAAATTCAAGTGCGGGAAGGCAGCTTTTGGAATGGAGATCTCCGCTTAGAACTCCCGAAATTATCGCCGCTTCAAAACCTTATGAAAAGATAGATTTTTTCAGTCCGACCGTGAGGGGATATAAACAACGAATGAGCTCTGAGTTAGAGGCCTATGGCTTCGAGAGTGTTATGACTAATAAAACGATTGATAGGTTGCGTCACCACCATTTCAAGCACCGTTGTGATGGATGATCTAAAAGAAATTGCTGAGTTGAAGCAAAGTCGCAAAATCGTAGGAAATGAAACGATGGAAACACTCAATCCGTACCGCGCCTCTCGGCTCCCGCGCATTAGGGCGGAGCTTTAAGTATCAGTAAATGCCTCAATTGAAATGCGGATGCAAGGGGTTTACCATTACCCTAACCGTAACAATCCCCCACTCTGCTTGATTGATGCCCCCACCCAACGCTCCTACTGTGACCCCCACGACAGCGAACCCGTGGAGTGGTCATGACAACAACAATTTCCCCCGACTCGCGATGGACGCGGCGGCGCAGCGAGAAGCAGCGGCGTCTTGCGCAGGTGCGAGACCTGGCTGACGGTGTGGTGTTGCCCACCGACAAGATTGTGGCGGCGCTGGAGGCGTTGATCCTGCCCGGCGATCGTGTTGTGCTGGAGGGCAATAACCAGAAGCAGGCGGATTTTCTTTCCCGTTCCCTGGCCAAGGCCGACCCCGCGAAGCTGCATGACCTGCACATGATCATGCCCAGCGTCGGTCGCTCCGAGCACCTGGACCTGTTCGAACGCGGCATCGCCCGCAAGCTCGATTTCTCCTTCGCCGGCACCCAGAGCCTGCGCATCAGCCAGTTGCTGGAAGACGGCCTGCTGGAAATCGGCGCGATCCACACTTACATCGAGCTCTATGCGCGACTGGTGGTCGACCTGATTCCCAACGTGGTGCTCAGCGCCAGTTTCATGGCCGACCGCGCCGGCAACATCTATACCGGGCCCAGCACCGAAGACACCCCGGCGCTGATCGAGCCGGCCGCCTTCAGCGACGGCATCGTCATCGTCCAGGTCAATCAGTTGGTGGACGATGTCAGCGACTTGCCGCGGGTCGACATTCCCGCTTCCTGGGTCGACTTCGTGGTGGTGGCGGACAAGCCGTTCTACATCGAGCCGCTGTTCACCCGTGACCCCCGGCACATCAAGCCGGTGCATGTGCTGATGGCGATGATGGCGATTCGCGGGATCTACGAAAAACACAACGTGCAGTCGCTCAACCACGGCATCGGTTTCAACACCGCCGCCATCGAGCTGATCCTGCCAACCTACGGTGAATCCCTCGGCCTCAAGGGCAAGATCTGCCGCAACTGGACGCTCAATCCGCACCCGACTTTGATCCCGGCAATTGAAAGCGGCTGGGTCGAAAGCGTGCATTGCTTCGGCACCGAACTGGGCATGGAAAACTACATCGCCGCCCGGCCGGACGTGTTCTTCACCGGGCGCGATGGCTCCCTGCGCTCCAACCGGATGTTCAGCCAACTGGCCGGGCAATACGCGGTGGACCTGTTCATCGGCGCGACCCTGCAAGTCGACGGCGACGGCCATTCTTCCACCGTGACCCGCGGTCGCCTGGCCGGTTTCGGCGGGGCGCCGAACATGGGTCACGACCCGCGCGGTCGCCGCCACGGCACCCCAGCCTGGCTCGACATGCGCCACGCCGACGCAGCCGAACCGATGCTCGAACGCGGCAAGAAACTGGTGGTGCAAATGGTCGAGACCTTCCAGGAGGGCGGCAAACCGACCTTCGTCGAAACCCTCGACGCGGTGGAGGTGGCGAAGAAAAGCGGCATGCCGCTGGCGCCGATCATGATCTACGGCGACGACGTCACCCACCTGCTGACCGAAGAAGGCATCGCCTACCTGTACAAGGCCCGTTCGCTGGAAGAGCGCCGGGCCATGATCGCTGCGGTTGCCGGGGTGACCGCCATCGGCCTGCGCCACAACCCAAAAGATACCGCGCGCATGCGCCGCGAAGGCTTGATCGCCTTGCCCGAAGACCTCGGCATCCGCCGCACCGACGCCACCCGCGAGTTGCTTGCCGCGAAAAGCGTGGCCGACCTGGTGGAGTGGTCCGGTGGCCTCTACAACCCTCCCGCCAAGTTCAGGAGCTGGTAATGCACGCACTCAACCTGCAAGCGAAAACCCTGAGCCTGGCCGAACGCCTGGCGGACCTGGCGGTGGACGCGCTGATCGACGAGGCGGACCTGTCGCCCAAACCGGCGCTGGTCGACCGTCGCGGCAATGGCGTTCATACCGACCTGCACCTGGGGCTGATGCACGCCTCGGCGCTGGCCTTGTGGCCGGCGTTCAAGGAAATGGCTGAAGCCGCTATTGAAATTGGCGAGGTCGGCTTGCCGCTGCGCGAGGCCATTGGCCTGATCGGGCGGGAAGGCGAACAGGCGATGCTCGCCACCACCCACGGCGTGAATACCCATCGCGGGGCGATCTGGGCGCTGGGGCTGCTGGTCGCCGCAGTTGCGCTTGAGCCGCAATCCAGCGCTGCCGGTTCTGTCGCCTTGCGCGCCGCACGCCTGGCCTTGCTCGATGATCGTTACGCGCCGCGTCCGCTGAGCCACGGCGCCCAGGTCGCTCAACGCTACGGTGCACGGGGTGCCCGCGAAGAAGCGCAGCTCGGTTTCCCGGCGGTGACCCAACGCGCACTGCCGCAACTCAAGTGCAGCCGCGCGGCCGGCCATGGCGAACAGAACGCCCGGCTCGATGCGCTGCTGGCAATCATGACCAACCTGGCTGACACCTGCGTGCTGTATCGCGCCGGGGAAGAGGGCCTGCACACCATGCAGCTGGGCGCCCAGGCCGTGCTCGATTCAGGTGGCAGCGCCAGCCTCGCGGGACGTCGTCGGCTGCATGAGCTGGACCAACAATTAATCGCATTGAATGCCTCGCCCGGTGGTGCTGCCGACCTGCTCGCAGCCTGCCTGTTCCTCGATCGTATCGAGTCCGGCGACGACATCAATCAGGGAGCGTTTTGATGGAAACCTTATCCTTTGAATTTCCCGCCGGGCAGCCGCCACGCGGTCGCACCCTGGTGGGGTGTGTCGGCTCGGGCGATCTGGAAGTGCTGATCGAACCGGGTCAGGCCGGCAAGCTGACCATCACCGTGCAGACCTCGGTCAACGGCAGCGAACAACGCTGGCAGCACCTGTTCGCACGGATGTTCGACGGTCAGACCTTGCCTGCGATGGACATCGATATCCACGATTTCGGCGCCACCCCCGGCGTGGTCCGCCTGCGCCTGGAACAGGGCTTCGAGGAGATCGGTCATGACTGACAGTACAGCGCTTCTCCATAAGCACAGCTTTGTTGAGCTGGGCGCGCGGCAACGGGCCAAAGCCTTGCTCGATGCCGGCACCTTTCGCGAATTGCTCGACCCGTTCCAGCGGGTCATGTCGCCATGGCTGTCGCGCCAGGGCGTGGTGCCACAGGCCGATGACGGCGTGGTCATCGCCAAAGGTTCTCTGGAAGGTTTGCCGGTGGTGATCGCGGCCATCGAAGGGGCCTTCCAGGGCGGCAGCCTCGGCGAAGTCGGCGGGGCAAAAATCGCCGGCGCTCTGGAGCTGGCCGCCGAGGATAACCGCAAGGGCATCCCGACCCGCGCCGTGTTGCTGCTGGAAACCGGTGGCGTGCGTTTACAGGAAGCCAACCTCGGATTGGCTGCGATTGCCGATATTCATGCGGCGATTGTCGATTTGCGCCAGTACCAGCCAGTGGTTGGTGTAGTAGCCGGCAGCGTGGGTTGCTTCGGCGGCATGTCGATTGCCGCCGGGCTGTGCAGCTATCTGCTGGTGACCCAGGAAGCGCGTCTCGGGCTGAACGGCCCACAGGTGATCGAACAGGAGGCGGGGCTCGAGGAGTACGACTCGCGGGATCGCCCCTTCATCTGGAGCCTCACCGGCGGCGAGCAACGTTTTGCCACGGGGCTGGTGGATCGCTACGCCGATGACGACGTGGCGCAGATTCGCCAGCAGGTCGGCGAACTGCTAAAGCAGGGTTTGCCCGCGCAGCAGCGTAGCACCCAGGCCGAGCTGTTTCTGCAACGGCTGGCGCGTCTGGATGCCGAACCCGGCCACGGTTCGCGACCTGTATCAAGGAGAGCGCCCATGAGTGCCTATTCCCTCAGAGGCTTGAACTGGTTCAACGCCTTGGCTGCCGATGCCCAGCAAGTGGTTGGTTTGCCGGCCTCGCTGAAAGTGGCGGATGGACTTCTAGGTGATCAACCCGTGCGGTTTATCGCCGTGGTGGCCGATCCGGACAACCGTTTCGTCCGCGCTCGTAATGGCGAAGTCGGTCTGCTCGAAGGCTGGGGCCTGGCCAAGGCGGTGGACGAAGTCATCGCCGCCGATCAGGACAAACCGCAAAAACGCGCCTTGATCGCCATCGTCGACGTGCCGAGCCAGGCCTATGGTCGCCGTGAAGAGGCACTCGGCATTCATCAGGCCTTGGCCGGTGCGGCGGACAGTTATGCCCGCGCCCGTTTGGCCGGGCATGCCGTCATCGGTCTGCTGGTGGGCAAGGCCATGTCTGGTGCCTTTCTCGCCCATGGCTATCAGGCCAACCGGCTGATTGCCCTGCGCGATCCGGGCGTGATGGTGCACGCCATGGGCAAGGCCTCGGCGGCGCGGGTGACCTTGCGCAGTGTCGAAGAGCTGGAAGCCCTGGCCGCCAGCGTGCCTCCGATGGCCTACGACATCGACAGCTATGCCAGCCTCGGCCTGCTCTGGGAAACCCTGGCGGTGCGGCAGATCGAACAGCCCACCGCGGCGGATCTGGCGCGGGTGAGCGAGTGCCTGGCCCAGGCGATTGATGATGTTGCGCGCAATGGCACGGATCTCAGCGGTCGCCTCGGCGCGGCCAATCGTGCGGCCTCGAGCAAGGTCCGCCAATTGCTGAGGGAGCAGTGGTGAGCAGGTTCCTGGCCCACGACCTGCTGTGGGGCATGACCCCGCAGCAGCTGCCGGTGGATGCGCCTGCCTGGGTGGTCGAGTCGATCGGTGCCGGTCAGCCCGTGGTGGTGCGCCGTGCGCTGTCGACGGCGGATCGGATTGCGGTTGGCGTGCGGGGTCGTTTGCGTGAGCAGCGTTATGGGACGTCGATGGCGATGGCGGCGATCAGCCGTCGTGTCAGCCCGGAAGAGCTGTGTCATGTCGATAGCCACCGTGACCTGCCGGCGCTTGAGGCCTTGGCTCAATTGCGCCCCGTACTCGATGCCTGCGGTTGGGTCTGGGGTGTCAGCGGCAGTGCCGGGTTCGAGTTGGCCAGCGGCTTTGCGGCCCTCCATGAGGCCAGCGATCTGGATCTTATTCTGCGCACGCCACACCCTCTGGCGCGTGATCAGGCTCGGGAGCTGGTGGCATTGCTCGATGCGACTCCGTGTGTGGTGGACATGCAATTGCAGACCTCGTTTGGCGCGGTCGCCTTGCGTGAATGGGCGGGCTCTTCCACTCGGGTCCTGCTCAAGAATGCAACGGGAGCCCGCTTGGTGATCGACCCATGGAACCCGCAGGAGCAGGCAGCGTGAGCAGCTTGCTGGTGTTCCCGGGTCAGGGTGCGCAGCGGCCGGGCATGCTCCAGGGTTTGCCTCGGGAAACCCTGAGCGAAGCCAGCGATGTGTTGGGCGAAGACGTACGGCTGCTGGACTCTGCCCAAGCGCTGCAATCGACAAGGGCGGTGCAGCTCTGCCTGTTGATCGCCGGTGTGGCGGCTGCACGGCAGTTGTCATTGCCGACCGATTACGTCGCCGGGCTTTCCATCGGTGCCTACCCGGCCGCGGTGGTCGCCGGTGCCCTGGCGTTCAGCGATGCGCTGCATCTGGTCAGCCTGCGCGGTGAGTTGATGCAGCAGGCGTATCCACAGGGCTACGGAATGACCGCGATCATCGGCCTGGACCTGGCGGTGGTGGAGGGCTTGCTGGCCCAGGTTCACAGCGTCGATACGCCTGTGTACCTGGCCAATATCAACGCCGACAACCAGGTGGTGATTGCCGGCAGTGACGCGGCGATGAAAGCGCTGGCCGAGCTGGCAAAAGCGCGTGGGGCAGGGCTGGCCAAGCGTCTGGCGGTGAGTGTGCCGTCGCACTGCCCGCTGCTGGATGCGCCGGCGCAAACCCTCGCCGCAGCCTTCGCCAATGTGAAGCTGCAAACGCCGAAGATCGCTTACCTGAGCGGCAGTCGCGCGCGCCCGGTGATCAAGGTCGAGGCCTTGCGCGACGACCTGTCCTTCAACATGTGCCGCGTGGTGGATTGGCGCGGCACGGTGCAAAGCGCTTACGAGCGCGGCGTACGTCTGCAGATCGAACTGCCGCCCGGTGCGGTGTTGACCGGGCTGGCGCGCCGGGTGTTCGAGCAGGGCACCGTGATCGCGTTCGACGGTGCCCGGCTCGATACCCTGCAGGCGCTGTTGCGTGAGGAGGGACTGCGCCACCCCTAGACACCCTGAGGCTTCGAACAACAAGAACAACATTCGACGATGCACTTTGAGGACGACAACAATGATTATTTACGGTGTGGCGCTGCTGGCGATCTGTACGCTGGCAGGGGTGATCATGGGTGACATGCTCGGCGTCCTGCTGGGGGTCAAATCCAACGTCGGCGGGGTCGGGATCGCGATGATCCTGTTGATCTGCGCGCGGTTGTGGATGCAAAAACGCGGCGGCATGACCAAGGATTGCGAAATGGGCGTTGGCTTCTGGGGTGCCATGTACATTCCGGTGGTGGTGGCGATGGCCGCGCAACAGAACGTGGTCACGGCCTTGCACGGCGGCCCGGTGGCGGTGCTGGCGGCGATCGGCTCGGTGGTGGTGTGCGGCTGCACCATTGCCCTGATCAGCCGGACCCACAAAGGCGAACCCTTGCCCGATGAGCCCACGGAAATGACCCCCGTCGGCACGCCAGCAGGAGGTCGCTGATATGTGGGATCTCATCGAGAAAGGCCTGGAGCACAACGGCCTGGTCACGGCATTCGCCTTCGTCGGCGTGATCATGTGGGTGTCGGTCATCCTCTCCAAACGCCTGACCTTCGGGCGCATCCATGGCTCGGCGATCGCGATCGTCATCGGCCTGGTCCTGGCCTGGGTCGGCGGCACCATGACCGGCGGGCAAAAAGGCCTGGCGGACCTGACGCTGTTCTCCGGCATCGGCCTGATGGGCGGCGCCATGCTGCGGGACTTCGCGATTGTCGCCACGGCGTTCGAAGTGCAGGCCACCGAAGCGAAAAAGGCCGGGCTGATCGGCGTGATCGCGCTGCTGCTGGGCACGGTATTGCCGTTCATTGTCGGCGCGTGCATGGCCTGGGTATTCGGTTATCGCGATGCGGTGAGCATGACCACGATTGGCGCGGGGGCGGTGACCTACATCGTCGGGCCGGTGACCGGTGCGGCGATTGGTGCCACCTCGGATGTGATGGCGCTTTCGATTGCCACCGGGTTGATCAAGGCGATCCTGGTGATGGTCGGCACGCCGATGGCGGCGCGCTGGATGGGCCTGGATAACCCGCGTTCGGCGATGGTGTTTGGTGGGCTGGCCGGCACGGTGAGCGGTGTGACGGCGGGACTGGCGGCGACGGATCGGCGGTTGGTGCCTTATGGTGCGTTGACGGCGACATTCCACACCGGGCTTGGGTGCTTGTTGGGGCCTTCGTTGCTGTACTTCATTGTTCGCGGGATTGTTGGATAGATTCAGAAACTCGATCGTCAGGTCGGACGCCTTCGCGAGCAAGCCCGCTTGTATGTTTAGACTTGTAGGGGTGGTGGGACTAAAAACCAGCATCTGACTCTAGCCAGTACAGACCGTGGGAGACTTCGCCCCACCCCTTCACCAAAGCGCCGATAAGGAATGCATCGGCCATAACCGACGATAGAAGCAAGCCAGCGCAATGGTGAGGCCCCGACAAGCCTTTAAACCCTAACCCGGAGCTTTCTTTGTGGCAATGAGTGTCTCGCGTTCTGTAGTCGGAGTGGATGTCGCCAAGGCCGAAGTGGTGGTCTATCAGGCCGACACGGATCTGCTG
>NZ_JAXDEO010000217.1:0-234 GCF_035064975.1 Pseudomonas sp. YuFO20 | reverse complement strand
CAGCTCCTACAGGATTTGCGGTGTGTGTTGGATTTGTGACGTGACACAGATCTGTAGGAGCCGGCTTGCTGGCGATGGCGTCGGTGGGATCGCCTTCGCTGGCAAGCCAGCTCCTACAGGATTTGCGGTGTGTGTTGGATTTGTGACGTGACACAGATCTGTAGGAGCCGGCTTGCTGGCGATGGCGTCGGTGGGATCGCCTTCGCTGGCAAGCCAGCTCCTACAGGATTTGCG